>NZ_JBPQTV010000019.1:0-41585 GCF_051386515.1 Streptomyces sp. URMC 123
GCCCGGCCCGGGCGCCGCCGTACGGGCCGGGGGCCGGCGTGTGGAAGCCGGGCGCGCCGCCCGGGCCGGGCTGCGGCGCCATCGGGTGCGAGGGCGGCGGCGGGGTGGACGGCCCGAAGCCGCCGAAGCCCCCGCCGGTCCCGGCCGGCGACTGGTACGGGGTGTGCACGTTCGGCGCCGGGGCCTGCGGGCCGCCGGGCTGGTCCACGGGCGGGAAGACCGCGGAGCCGACGCCCGCGCCGCTGCGGGCCCGCGGCCCCTCGCTGATGATCAGCGGCGTGGCGCCGGACTGGGCCGTGCCGGCGACCCGGGCGCACTCGTCGCGCATCGCCTCGGCGGAGGGGAAGCGCTCGTTGGGGTTCTTCTTGAGCGCGCGGGCGACCAGGGCGTCGACCGCGGGCGGCACCGAGCGGTTGATGCTCGACGGGACCGGCGGCTCCTCCTGGACGTGCGCGTAGGCGATGGCCAGCGGGGAGTCCGCGTCGAACGGAAGCTGCCCGGTGAGCAGCTCGAAGAGCATGATGCCCACGGAGTACAGGTCGCTGCGGGCGTCGACGTTGCGGCCCAGCGCCTGCTCGGGCGAGAGGTACTGCGGGGTGCCGACGACCATGCCGGTCTGGGTCATGGAGGTGACGCCGGACTGCATGGCGCGGGCGATGCCGAAGTCCATGACCTTGACCACATTGCGCTTGGTCATCATCACGTTGCCCGGCTTGATGTCGCGGTGGACCAGCCCCATCTCGTGGCTGATCTCCAGCGCCGCCAGCACATCCGCCGTGATCTTCAGCGCCTTCTCGGTGGGCATGGCACCGAGCCCGGCGATGTCCTCGTCCAGCACCGAGCGCAGCGGGCGGCCCTCGACGTACTCCATGACGATGTACGGCATGGCCGCGCCGTCGTCCGCCAGCGGTTCCTCGCCGGTGTCGAAGACCGAGACGATGTTGGTGTGGGAGAGCTTGGCGACGGCCTGGGCCTCGCGCCGGAACCGCTCGCGGAAGGACTGCTCGCGCCCCAGCTCCGTATGGAGCGTCTTGATGGCGACCTGGCGGTCCAGCACACTGTCGTAGGCGAGGTGCACCGACGCCATGCCGCCCGCGCCGAGCAGGTCGCGCAGCTGGTATCGGCCACCGGCGAGTGAACGCCCCTCGTAGCGACCCTGAGCGCCGTCCTGGCTCATGTGACTGCTTCCCCCTTGGCGGACGGACGCGCTGCCCGGCCAGACGTACTGATCCTCATCGTTTCCCGGCCAAGTCTGCCCCAGGGGTCGGACACGTCAAGCCAGGTGCCCGTTCCGTGACCGCTTGCGCAAAGAAGAGTCTCTGAAGCGTTACCGCGGGCGCTTCCGATTTGCGCCCATGTCCGCACAGAAGGTTTGATGACCGGTCCATCACGAACCGGTGCACGGCGCGGAGCCTGTAGCGTTCCTTAGCGGAAGAACGGAAGAGGTCCCTGGCCCGAGGGCGGTCCAGGGCACCGGACCGTGCAAGCGTGCAGAGATTACGACGGCGAGGACTGATGGCACAGACGCAGCGCGCCCAGGGCCCGTCCGACCCCGACGCGTCCGGCGGCGGCATGGCCGATTCGCCGGAGGTATGGGGCAACGGCGGGCTGGTCGGTGACGGTCGCTACCGTCTCACGCACCGGCTGGGGCGCGGTGGCATGGCCGAGGTCTTCGCGGCCGAGGACGTCCGGCTGGGGCGCACCGTCGCGGTGAAGCTGCTCCGTGCCGATCTCGCCGAGGACCCCGTCTCGAAGGCCCGCTTCACCCGCGAGGCACAGTCGGTCGCCGGTCTCAACCACCACGCCGTGGTGGCGGTGTACGACTCCGGCGAGGACGTCATCGGCAACCGCGCCGTTCCCTACATTGTCATGGAACTGGTTGAGGGTCGAACGATCCGCGACCTGCTGCTCAACGCCGAGGCGCCGCCGCCGGACCAGGCCCTGATCATCGTCTCCGGTGTGCTGGAGGCGCTCGCGTACAGCCACCACCACGGCATCGTGCACCGCGACATCAAGCCCGCCAACGTGATCATCACCCACGGCGGCGCCGTCAAGGTCATGGACTTCGGCATCGCCCGCGCCCTGCACGGCGCCTCCACCACCATGACCCAGACCGGCATGGTCATGGGCACCCCGCAGTACCTCTCGCCCGAGCAGGCGCTGGGCAAGGCCGTCGACCACCGCTCCGACCTGTACGCCACCGGCTGTCTGCTGTACGAGCTCCTCGCGCTGCGCCCGCCCTTCGTCGGCGAGACCCCGCTGTCGGTGGTCTACCAGCACGTCCAGGACACCCCCGTGCCGCCCTCGGAGGTCTCCGACAGCGCGCCGCCGGAGCTCGACGGGCTGGTCATGCGCTCCCTCGCCAAAGACCCGGACGACCGGTTCCAGAGCGCCGAGGAGATGCGCGGCCTCGTGCAGTACGGCCTCCAGATGCTCGCCGAGCGAGGCGCCCACACCGGCGCCTGGGACACCGGCCCCGTGATGCACGCCGGCGGCGCCACCGCGGTGATGGGCGCCGTGGGCACCACCGCCATGCCGCACCCGGTGCACGGCGACACCAGCCAGATCGGCGCGCCGCTGCTGCCGGGCGGCCGGGACGACGACGGGGGCTTCCACGGCGGCCCGCACGGTGGCGGCGGCGGTGCCGGCAGCGGGCGCGGCAAGGTGTGGCTGCTCGCCGCCCTCGCCGTCATAGCGGTGGTCGTGGGCGTCGTCATGGCGATGCCGTTCGAGAAGAAGGGCAGCCCGGACACCGTCAAGCCGCAGAACTCCCCGTCGAAGTCGCAGGACTCGTCGCCCTCGGTCTCCCAGTCGGAGGACCGTCCGCCGGTCACCGAGCCGGACACCTCCACGGGGGGCGAGGGCGGCTGGACCCCGCCGCGCAGCCACTCGCGGCCCTCCACGCGGCCGTCGACGCCGTCCCACACCCCGTCGCAGTCCAGCAGCGGCGACGCGAGTCCGCCGGCCACCAGCGGCGGCGGCCAGGGCGGCACCAGTACGGGCACCGGCAGCGGCGGCTCGAACAGCAGCCCGTCCACGTCGACCCAGGGCGGCGCGTCGAACGGCAACAACGGCGACCCCAAGGGGCCGACGACCTCGGGCGGCGGCGGCAACACCACGAGCGTGGGCACGTCCGCCGGCTCGGGCACGACGACCTCGGGCGGTACGACGACCGGGGGCACGGGCGGCGGCACGCAGTAGCCGGCCGACGCCACGCACCGGGCACACGAGCCCCCGAACGGCCCCCGGGCCGTCCGGGGGCTCGTCCGTTCCGCGCGGCGGCCCTCAGTACGGTGGCGGCGGCCCTCAGTCCGTGAAGGCGTCCCGCACCGCGTCGTAGTCCCGCGTCCACCAGACCACCAGCGCCGCGGCCGCCGGGAACTGGTGGTCGGCCCGCTGGTCGTGCAGCTGATAGCGCCAGCGCAGCATCCAGAAGTCGTTGAGCCGCTCCCACCACACCCGGTGCACCGCGGCCGCCAGCTCGTCCGCGCCCGCGCCGGTCGCCCCCCGGTAGGCGCGGGCGTACGCGCGCACCTTGGACAGCTCCAGCGTGCCGCAGGGCCGCACGAAGAAGATCGCGGCGGCCCGTACCGCCTCCTCGGCGCGCGGCTGGACGCCGAGCCGGTCCCAGTCGACGATCGCGGCCGGCTCCGCGCCCCGGTAGAGCAGGTTCAGCGGGTGGAAGTCGCCGTGCACCCAGCCGGGGGCCGGCTCCGCGCCCGCCTCGGGGCGGCAGTGGGCGTGCCGCTGGAGCAGCACCCGGCGCTCCAGCAGCCGGTGTTCGGCGAGTTCGTCGAAGGCGTCCCTGGGCCGGCGGCCGCGGGCGAGCGCGAGCAGCTCGTCGATCAGCTCGAAGGTGCCGACGGGGTCGGCGCTGGCGTACGGCTCGCCGGCGCCGCGCCCCGGGTCCGGCTCCCCCGCACGGACCGTACGGACCGTACCGGCCGTACGGACGCCGGGCGGCTGCGGGCCGCGCTCGCGCATCACCCGCTCCAGACAGGTGTGCACATGCCCCAGCAGGGCGCCCAGCCGCCCGCACTGCGCCGCGGTCAGCTCGGTGCCGTCCCGATGCCGGCCGTCCACCCAGGGGTGCAGCGCGAAGCACCGGCCGCCGATGACGGCGACGGTGCGGCCGTGGGCGTCGGGCACCGGCGGGGCCACCGGCAGGCCCAGCTCCTCCAGCCGGGCGGTGGCCCGGTGCTGGCGGACGATGGCGGCGCGGTCGCCGTCGAGGTGGTGCTTGAGGAAGTACCGGCCGCGGGTGGTGGCGAGCCGGTAGCCGCGGTTCAGCAGCCCCTGGGCGACCGGTTCGCACGACAGCGGCTCGCCCGTGTTCTCGTACCGGCGCAGCAGCGTGCCCAGCGTCGGTCCGTCGGGGGGCGCGATCTCGGGCGACAGGGTGGCAGATGAGCGCGGCACGCGCCAGATGTTAGATCACCCGGAGTACTGACTCTGGCGGGAAGGAACACCGCTGAGCGAATGGATGGTGATGAACTGCGGTTCGATGCGCAAATAGACCGGTTCGAAGGGGAAGTTGTCCGCCAGGAGCGGTGTCGGGCCGAACAACTCCCGCTGGCGGTCGGTCGGCTGGAGCAGGTGCGCGGTGCCGACGAACTGGGCCGTCCACACGTCCGTGGCGAGGTGCGCGGGCCCGTCCAGGGGGTGCGGCGCGGCCAGCGGGTCGAGCGCGCCGGCGGCGCGTGCCGCGGCCTCGTCCCGGAGGACCTGGTCGAGGTTGTCCGCCTCGTACGCCACCACATTGCCGTCGCAGGACTGGTGGTAGTTGTAGCCGCGGTGCAGCCGCAGCAGGACGGTGCCCCCGGCCACGACATGGCGGGCGACCGTGGTGAACGGCAGGGCGCGCCTGCTGGTCGAGAGCCGGCCGTACGGGGTGCGGTGCAGCAGGTCGAACGCGCGGAATTCCTCGGGGGTCACGGACCCACGGTGGCGCAGGAGGGCCGCCGGGGGAAGGGGCGGGGGCCCTTCCGCGGCAGGGCCGTTGGTCCCGAATCGCCCGCACGCCCGTACGAGGCCGGTACGCCGTACGCCCGCCCGAGGCCCGTGCCCCGTACGCCCGTACGAGCCGTCGCGCCTCCCGTCGGGCGCCCCGCGGGCCGTCGTACCCGCCGGGTCAGCCCTTCTCCGCCTGGAGCCGGGCCACGTACGCCGCCGCCTGCGAGCGCCGCTCCATGCCCAGCTTGGAGAGCAGGCTGCTGACATAGTTCTTGATCGTTTTCTCGGCGAGGTGCAGCCGGTCGCCGATCGCGCGATTGGTGAGCCCCTCCCCGATCAGGTCGAGGATCTTCCGCTCCTGCTCGGTGAGGCTGGCGAGCCGATCGTCGCCCTTGCTCGCGCCGCCGTCGCGGAGACGTTCCAGCACGCGTGCCGTGGCCACGGGGTCGAGCAGGGATTTCCCCGCCGCCACGTCGCGCACCGCGGACAGCAGTTCATTTCCCCGGATGGCCTTGAGGACATATCCCGACGCACCTGCCATGATCGCGTCGAAAAGGGCCTCGTCGTCCGCGAACGAGGTGAGCATCAGGCATTTGATGTCCTCGTCCTGGGAGCGGATCTCCCGGCAGACCTCCACGCCGCTGCCGTCCGGCAGCCGGACGTCGAGAATGGCGACATCCGGCCGGGTGGCCGGAATCCGCACCAGTGCGTCGGCCGCCGTGCCCGCCTCGCCGACGACCTCGATGTCGGCCTCCACGGACAGCAGCTCATGGACCCCGCGGCGGACAACTTCATGGTCATCCAGCAGAAAAACGCTGATTTTTCCTTGTTCGCGCACGCCACCAGTCTCACATACGAACTCTTCCCGTGCTCTTGCCCGCCGGGATAACGTGCGGTTGTCCCGGCGGGCCGCAAGGCTGTGACCAGTGATTGTTCCCCGCTTTCTCGATTTACTTGGAAATCCAAGCAAAATCGCAGGTCAGAGGGGTTTCGCAGACATGCGGAGCACTGGGTAACGTGCCTGTTGCGAGCCATCGCCGGGCGCAGTCACGCCCGGTTCGGCCACGCCGCACACACCCCGTGCGCGTTTCGAAGCGGGTGAGCCTCCCCTAGCCGAGGGCAGGGGGACCCCAGGCCACCGGCGACCCCGGGGGCCGGACAGACGGAGGAGCACACGTGACCGTGGAGAGCACTGCCGCGCGAAAGCCGCGCCGCAGCAGCAAGCGCGTCGGCGCCAAGAAGCCACCGAGCGGCGAACCCCAGCTCGTGCAGCTGCTGACCCCTCAGGGGCAGCGGGTCGAGCACGAGGAGTACTCCATCGACCTCTCCGCCGACGAGCTGCGCGGCCTGTACCGCGACATGGTGCTGACCCGGCGGTTCGACGCCGAGGCCACCGCCCTCCAGCGCCAGGGCGAGCTGGGCCTGTGGGCCTCGCTGCTCGGCCAGGAGGCCGCTCAGATCGGCTCCGGCCGCGCGCTGCGCGACGACGACTACGTCTTCCCGACCTACCGCGAGCACGGCGTCGCCTGGTGCCGCGGGGTCGACCCGACCAATCTGCTCGGCATGTTCCGCGGTGTGAACCACGGCGGCTGGGACCCCACCTCCAACAACTTCCACCTCTACACCATCGTCATCGGCTCGCAGACGCTCCACGCGACCGGTTACGCGATGGGCGTGGCCAAGGACGGCGCCGACTCGGCGGTGATCGCCTACTTCGGCGACGGCGCCTCCAGCCAGGGCGACGTGGCGGAGGCGTTCACCTTCGCCGCCGTCTACAACGCCCCCGTGATCTTCTTCTGCCAGAACAACCAGTGGGCGATCTCCGAGCCCACCGAGCGCCAGACGCGGGTGCCGCTCTACCAGCGCGCCGCCGGCTTCGGCTTCCCCGGCGTCCGGGTGGACGGCAACGACGTGCTCGCCTGCCTGGCGGTCACCCGGGCCGCGCTGGAGCGCGCCCGGCGCGGTGAGGGCCCCATGCTCATCGAGGCCTTCACCTACCGCATGGGCGCGCACACCACCTCCGACGACCCGACCCGCTACCGCCACGACGAGGAGCGGGAGGCGTGGGAGGCCAAGGACCCGATCCTGCGGCTGCGGACGTATCTGCTGGCCGAGGGGCACGTCGACGAGGCGTTCCTCGCGGAGCTGGAGACGGAGAGCGACGCGCTCGCCAAGCGGGTGCGCGAGGCGGTCCGGGCCATGCCCGACCCGGACGGCATGGCCATCTTCGAGCATGTCTACGCCGACGGGCACGCGCTCGTCGACGAGGAGCGCGCGCAGTTCGCCGCCTACCGGGCGTCGTTCGCTGACGAGGCGGAGACCGCCGGGAAGGGGCACTGATCATGGCCGTGGAGAAGATGGCGATCGCCAAGGCGCTCAACGAGGCGCTGCGCGGGGCGCTGGAGTCCGACCCCAAGGTGCTGATCATGGGTGAGGACGTCGGCAAGCTCGGCGGCGTCTTCCGCGTCACCGACGGGCTGCAGAAGGACTTCGGCGAGGACCGCGTCATCGACACCCCGCTCGCGGAGTCCGGCATCGTCGGCACCGCGATCGGGCTGGCGCTGCGCGGCTACCGGCCGGTGGTGGAGATCCAGTTCGACGGGTTCGTCTTCCCGGCGTACGACCAGATCGTCACCCAGCTCGCCAAGATGCACGCGCGGGCGCTGGGCACGGTCAAGCTCCCCGTGGTCATCCGCATCCCCTACGGCGGCGGCATCGGCGCGGTGGAGCACCACAGCGAGTCCCCCGAGGCGCTCTTCGCGCACGTGCCGGGCCTCAAGGTGGTCTCGCCGGCCACGCCGTCCGACGCGTACTGGATGATGCGCCAGGCCATCGAGAGCGACGACCCGGTCATCCTGTTCGAGCCCAAGCGCCGCTACTGGGACAAGGGCGAGGTCGACACCTCCGCCATCCCCGGGCCGCTGCACGCGGCGCGGGTGGTGCGCGAGGGCACGGACCTCACGCTCGCCGCGTACGGGCCGATGGTGAAGGTGTGCCTGGAGGCGGCCGCGGCCGCCGCCGAGGAGGGCAAGTCGCTGGAGGTCGTCGACCTGCGCTCGATGTCGCCGGTCGACTTCGCGACCGTGCAGGCGTCCGTGGAGCGGACCCGGCGGCTCGTCGTGGTGCACGAGGCACCGGAGTTCCTCGGCATGGGCGCGGAGATCGCCGCCCGGATCACCGAGCGGTGCTTCTACCACCTGGAGGCCCCCGTCCTGCGGGTGGGCGGCTACCACTCGCCCTACCCGCCGGCCCGGGTGGAGGACGAGTACCTGCCCGGCCTGGACCGGGTGCTGGACGCCGTCGACCGCGCGTTGGCGTACTGAGGAGAGGGTCGTGACGACGATGACCGAGACTGCCACCACGGCCGTCCGCGAGTTCAAGATGCCCGACGTGGGCGAGGGGCTCACCGAGGCGGAGATCCTCAAGTGGTACGTCCAGCCCGGCGACACCGTCACCGACGGACAGGTCGTGTGCGAGGTGGAGACGGCGAAGGCGGCCGTCGAACTGCCCATCCCGTACGACGGGGTGGTCCATGAGCTGCGGTTCCCCGAGGGGACGACCGTGGACGTGGGCCAGGTGATCATCACGGTGGACACGGGTGGGGGTGCGGGTGCCGCCGCGGCGGCGGCTCCGGCCGCTGCGCCCGCCGCTGCTCCCGCCGTCGCTCCCGCCGAGCCGGGCGCGGCTCCGGCGGCCGAGGAGGAGGAGCCGCAGGGCCGCCAGCCGGTGCTGGTCGGCTACGGCGTCGCCGCCTCGTCGACCAAGCGCCGGCCGCGCAAGCAGCAGCCGGGCGGGGGCGGGGCTCAGCCGGCCGCCGCGGCCGCCGTACAGGCCGAGCTCAACGGCCGTGCCGGTGCGGCTCCGACGGCTCCGGTTGCCCCGGCGGCTCCGGTTTCCGCGACGGCTCCGGTTTCCGCGACGGCTCCGGTTTCCCCGGCGGCGCCGGGCGCGGGGCGGCCGCTGGCCAAGCCGCCGGTGCGCAAGCTCGCCAAGGACCTCGGCGTGGATCTCGCGGGCGTCACCCCGACGGGCCCCGGCGGGGTCATCACCCGCGAGGACGTGCACGCGGCGGCGGCCCCCGCGCCGCAGGCCGCTCCGGCGGCCGACACGGCTGCGGCCCAGGCCGCGCCCGTGGCCCCCGCCGCCCCGGCCGCCGCCACGGGTGAGCGCGAGACCCGGGTGCCGGTCAAGGGCGTACGGAAGGCCACCGCCCAGGCGATGGTCGCCAGCGCCTTCACCGCGCCGCACGTCACGGAGTTCGTGACCGTCGACGTGACGCGCACGATGAAGCTGGTCCAGGAGCTCAAGCAGGACCCGGATCTGGCCGGCGTGCGGGTCAACCCGCTGCTGATGGTGGCGAAGGCGTTCCTGGTGGCGATCCGCCGCAACCCCGAGGTCAACGCGGCCTGGGACGAGGCGAACCAGGAGATCGTCCACAAGCACTATGTGAACCTGGGCATCGCGGCCGCCACGCCGCGCGGCCTGATCGTGCCCAACATCAAGGACGCCCACGCCAAGACGCTGCCGGAGCTCGCGGCGGCCCTCGGCGAGCTGGTGACCACGGCCCGCGAGGGCAGGACGTCCCCGGCGGCGATGCAGGGCGGCACGGTGACCATCACCAACGTCGGTGTCTTCGGCGTGGACACCGGCACGCCGATCCTCAACCCCGGCGAGTCGGCGATCCTCGCCTTCGGCGCGATCAAGCTCCAGCCGTGGGTCCACAAGGGCAAGGTGAAGCCGCGTCACGTCACGACGCTGGCGCTCTCCTTCGACCACCGCCTGGTCGACGGCGAGCTGGGCTCCAAGGTCCTCGCGGACACCGCGGCGGTCCTGGAGCGCCCCAAGCGCCTGATGACCTGGTCGTAATCGCCAGGGGCGGCAGCCGATACGACGAGGGGCCCGGACCACGACAGGTCCGGGCCCCTCGCTACGTTGACGACCATGAACGCTCTCATGGCCGCCTCCATCGTCCTGGTCGCCCTCATCGGCTTCTTCCCCGCCATCACCCCCAAACTCCGCTCCGTGGAACGCAAGGTCGACGAGCTGGACCGCAAGCTCGACCTGATCTGCGCCCACCTGGGCATCGACACCCGCCACCCCGGCCTGGAGGAGGTCGAGTCCTTCCTCCGCGAGGGCAAGAAGATGTCGGCCATCAAGGCCTACCGCGACCTGACCGGCGCGGACCTCAAAGAAGCGGCCGACGCGATAGCCCGCCTCACCCCCCGCGCCTGACCCGGACCGAGGCGATGACCCTCCTTCAGCGCGCCGGGCGGTGGCTGTTCGCCACGCCCCCGCGCATCGTCGTCGTGGCGGCCGTGTCCCTGACGCTGCTCACCGTGGGGTATCTGCGGATTCCGACCGGCCCCTCGTACGGGTGCCCGAGGCCGCTCTCCCGCCTGGACGGGGACTCCCTTGTGGGGGACTACACCGGCTCCGGCGGGATGCGCATCACCCTCCACCCCTCCACGTTCAGCGTGGAGAACTGGCCCTCCGGGGACATCGGGTTCCACGGGGCGGACAGCCGGCTGCCGAGTGGGTCGGGGAGATGGTCCATGGACACGTACGCGGGTTCCGACGAGAAGCTGCTCCGGCTCAGTTTCGAGGGCGGTCCGGGGGCCGCGGAACCCAAACCGCTGCAGTTCCTCGCCGTCGGGGGCGACCGGGGCCACCGCGTGCTGTTCGACGACGAGGACCCGGACGTCTGTCCCGACACCGTGCTCACGAGGGCCCCGCGCTGAGGAAGCGCCGCCAGGTCCGGCAGGGCCTGGCGGGCCCGCCCCGTCCGGGATGCGGACGGGGCATCGGCAGGATCATCTGTTGTATCTATGATGCGTTCATCATGAGTGCAGCCCTCACAGCCAAGCAGCCGCCCGCCGCCGAGCGGGTGTACGCGCATGTCAAGCAGGCCGTTCTGGAGCGGCGTTACGAAGGGGGGACGCTGCTCACCGAGGGGGACCTCGCCGAGGCCGTCGGGGTGTCGCGGACGCCCGTGCGGGAGGCGCTGCTGCGGCTGGAGGCGGAGGGGCTGCTCAAGCTCTACCCCAAGAAGGGCGCGCTCGTGCTGCCCGTCTCCGCGCAGGAGATCGGGGACGTGGTCGAGACCCGGCTGCTCGTCGAGGAGTACGCGGCCCGCCGCGCCGTGCCCGCCGGGCCGCGGCTGATCGGCCGGCTGGAGGAGCTGCTCGCCGAGCAGAAGGCCCACGCCGAGGCCGGCGACCTCGCCGCCGTCGCGGTCAGCGACCGCTGCTTCCACGCCGAGATCGTGCGCAACGCGGGCAATCACATCCTCGACCGGCTCTACGACCAGCTACGCGACCGCCAACTCCGGATGGGAGTCGCCGTGATGCACGCGCACCCGGACCGTATCGCCAAGAACATCACCGAACACACCGAGATCCTGGAGGCCCTGCGGTCCGGCGACGCGGACGAGGCCGCGGCCGTCGTGCACCGCCACGTCGGCTGGGTGCGCACGCTCGCCCGGGGTGAGCACCGGTGAGCCCGCCGCCGAGTCTGCCCGGTGACCCACCCGGCGGCCGGCGGGCCGCCGCGGTGTGGGGGATCGGCGTCGCCGTCTACTTCGTCGCCATCACCTACCGGACCAGCCTGGGCGTGGCGGGCCTCGACGCCGCCGACCGCTTCCACATCAACGCGTCCGCGCTCTCCAGCTTCTCCATCCTCCAACTCCTGGTCTACGCCGGGATGCAGATACCCGTCGGCCTGATGGTCGACCGCCTCGGCACCCGGAAGGTCCTCGCGCTGGGCGCGGTGCTCTTCACCGTCGGCCAGCTCGGCTTCGCCCTCTCCCACTCCTACGCCGCCGCCCTCGCCTCCCGCGCCCTGCTGGGCTGCGGGGACGCGATGACGTTCATCAGCGTGCTGCGGCTGGGCTCGCGCTGGTTCCCCGCCCGCCGGGGCCCGCTGATCGCGCAGGTCGCCGCCCTCTTCGGCATGGCCGGCAACCTCGTCTCCACCGTCCTCATCGCCCGCCTGCTGCACCGCTTCGGCTGGACCCCGACCTTCGCGAGCAGCGCCATCGGCGGCGCCGTCGTGCTGATCGCCCTGCTGCTGTTCCTCCGGGACCACCCGGAGGGCCACGCGCCGCCGCCCCCGCGGCAGCGCGGCCGCGGCTCCGTGCGCCGGCAGGTCGCCGCGGCCTGGCGCGAGCCCGGCACCCGGCTCGGCATGTGGGTGCACTTCACCACGCAGTTCCCCGCCATGGTCTTCCTGCTGCTGTGGGGGCTGCCGTTCCTCGTCGAGGCGCAGGGGCTGTCCCGGGCCACCGCCGGTGAGCTGCTGACCCTCGTCGTGCTCTCCAACATGGCGATCGGCCTGGTCTACGGGCAGGTCATCGCCCGGCACCACGCGGCGCGGGCCCCGCTGGCGCTCGGCACGGTGGCCGCCACGGCGCTGGTGTGGGGCGCGGCCCTCGGCTGGCCCGGCGGCCGCGCGCCGATGTGGCTGCTGATCACGATGTGCGCCGTGCTGGGGGCCTGCGGCCCGGCCTCGATGATCGGGTTCGACTTCGCCCGCCCGGCGAACCCCCCGGAGCGCTTCGGCACGGCCTCCGGCATCGTCAACATCGGCGGCTTCACCGCCTCGATGGCGACGCTGCTGGCCATCGGCGTGCTGCTGGACGCCACGGGTGAGGACTACCGCACGGCCTTCGCGTCGGTCTTCGTCCTCCAGGCGCTGGGCGTGGCGCAGATCCTGCGGCTGCGGGGGCGCGCCCGGCGGCGGGAGCGGGAGCGGATCGTGGCGAGCCGGGTGGAGACGGTCCACGTGCCGGCGTGACGGCTCCGTACGGCGGCGGCTCACCCTCGTACGGACGGCGGCGCGCCGCGGCTCACCCTCGTACGGACCGCGGCGTGCGGCGGCCAACCCTCGTACGGAGCGCGCCCGTACCGCGGCGGCCCGCTCTCGTATCGCGTACGGGTCGCGCCCGTACCGCGGCCGCTACGGCGTGACCGCGAACGCCGCCAGGATCGCCGCGGCCAGCTCCTGGTCGCCCTCCACCTTCACCCGGTCGGCCACCGCCGCCGGCCGGACCCGCCCGCACGCCAGCCGCACATACGTCTCCCAGTCCGTGGCCAGCGTGACCGCGGGGCCCAGCGAGGGGCTGCCGTCGATCGAGCCCCGGCCCCGGTCGTCCACCCGTACCGTCCGCAGGAACTCCAGCGGCCCGTGCACGTCCACCACCACCGCGGAGTTCGGCGGCGCGCCGGCGTCCTTGGCGACCACCTTGGGCAGCCCGGCCAGCAGTATGTCCCGGGTGAGGTGCGCGCCCGGCGAGACCAGATTGCCGGGCCGGCCCAGCGCCCGGCGCAGGTCCTGCTCGTGCACCCACACGTCGAAGGCCCGCAGCCGCAGCACCTGTTCGAGCGTCTGCTCGCGCCCCAGCAGCCCGCGCACCAGTGTCTGCGGCTCCCGCTTCTCGTTCCTGAGCTGCCGCGACCGGCGGATGACGGTGTACTCCAGTTCGGAGGTCATCTCCGGCGCCGTGTGGCAGCGGCGCACATCGACGGGGACCTCCATGTAGCGGCTGAACTCGTCCTTCACATGGAACAGATCGCGCGGCAGGCTGTGGATCGGCCGCGGATCGCCGAGCATCTCGCACTCCATCCCGATGACGTGCGAGACCACGTCGCGCACCGACCAGCCGGGGCACTCCGTCGCCCGGTTCCACTCGCCCTCGGCGAGCGGTGTCACCAAGGCGGATATGGCGTCGATGGAGTGGGCCCAAGCGTCGATGGAGGACTGAAGGTTCGGATGGACGGTCACGGTCACGGGACCCCTCGGACAGTTCAGTTGCGCGAGCAGAGTGCTGTGTGCAGTTAAGTTACGCTGCCCACGAGCGCCCCGGCAGTGCTTTCGGGGGACGATCGTAGGCCCGTTCCGGCAACTCGGACCGTGAGAGTGGTGGTAGTGTGCGCGCCTCCTTGCTCCAGATTTCCGTCAATTCGGATGAATCGGCCGATGAGCGGCGAGCCCGGGTGGCGTCCCTCGTCCGGGCGCGGGCCGGCGTCGCGGACCTCGTCGTGCTGCCGGAGCTCTGGCCGGTGGGGGCGTTCGCGTACGAGGACTTCGCCGCGGGGGCGGAGAGCGCGCAGGACGGGCCCACGGCCCGCCTGATGTCCGCCGCGGCGCGGGACGCGGGCGTCTGGCTGCACGCCGGCTCCGTCGTCGAACGCGGCACGGACGGCGTCCTCTACAACACCTCGCTCGTCTTCCGCCCGGACGGCACGCTCGCCACGACCTACCGCAAGATCCACCGCTTCGGCTTCGACAAGGGCGAGGCCGTGCTCATGGGCGCCGGTGACGCGATCGCCACGGTGGCCCTGCCGGGCGGGCTCACGCTGGGCCTGGCCACCTGCTACGACCTCCGCTTCCCCGAGCAGTTCCGGCAGCTCACGGACGCCGGCGCGCAGGTGCTCGTGATCCCGGCGGGCTGGCCGGCCCGCCGCCGCGCGCACTGGTCGCTGCTGGCCCGCGCCCGCGCGGTGGAGAACCAGGCGTACGTGCTGGCCTGCGGCACGGCCGGTACGCACGCGGGCGTCCCGCAGGCCGGTCACAGCGTGATCGTCGATCCCTGGGGCGAGACGGTCGCCGAGGCGGGCGAGGCGGAGGAGATCCTCACCGCCGACCTCGACCCGGCGCGGGTCGCGAAGACGCGCGAGGAGTTCCCGGCGCTCAGGGACCGGGTGCTGGGGCTGGCGCCGCCGCGCGAGCGGTGAGGCCGGCGCGGCCGGCGCGCCCGGGGGTGCCGGGGCCTCGCCCCGTCCCAGGGCCTCGCCCCGCCCCGGGGCCGGGCCTCGTCCGGCGATGGGCCCGGTCTCACCTCAGTTGCAGGATCATCGAGTCGTAGACCGGGGTCTCGCCCCACGGTCTGAACCGCCCCACCAGCCGGTAGCCCCACGACCGGTACGCGCAGCGGGCCGGCGCCGCCTCGGGCTCCGGCCGCGCGGTCAGCGTCACCCGCTCGACCGTGAGCCCCTCCAGCAGCGCGGCGTGCAGCCGCGCGGCGATGCCCTGCCGCCGGCACGGCTTGCGCACGGCCAGCCCGGCCACGGCGAAGGTCCGCTCGCCCGTCTCCCGGGTGAAGTCCTCCTCCGGCAGCGGCTCCAGCAGCCCGTCCCACCACGGGCTGCCCGCGGCCAGCCGGTGCCCGAACGCGAACCCCACGATCTCCGCCGCCCGCCGCGCCAGCACCAGCCGGAATCCGGGCCGCTGGGCCTGCCGCTGAAAGCTGTCGATGAAGTCGGCGACCTCCAACGGCCCGGCGCGGTACGGGGGCTCGACGTAGACCTCCTCGTACGCGGGGAGGAACACATCGATCTGCCGGGCGGCCTCCGGCCCGTCCCACCGGCGCAGCGACACCTCTGCCATGAACGCACTCCTCCCCTGGCGTAGCGAAACGGGACGCAACCGACGCGTTGCGATCGCCTCCTTACGCATAGTGTCGGCCGCGCGCCCCCGTTCCCGGGAGGGACACACGCCCCGCCCCGCTTCGTCCGGATGTGATCCGGCGTGCGCCAGATGATCGCCTACCCCAGATACGGCGCCGCCCGCCGCTCCAGAAAGTGCCGCAGCCGAAGCCGCTGGGTATGGTGCATGGGCAGGGAGCCGAGCTCCGTGGGCGCCACGAACCGGAGTTCCGTGCTCTCGTCGGAGACGGCCAGGCCGCCGCCGACGACCCGCGCCGTGAAGCACACGTTGAACTGCCGCCGCACTTCTCCGTCGCTGTACGCGATGACGTGCCGGGGGTCGGTGTACGTGCCGACGAGCCCCGTGATCTCCACGTCGAGGCCCGTCTCCTCCCTGACCTCCCGCACGGCGGCGCCGGGCAGCGACTCGCTCATGTCCATGCCGCCCCCGGGCAGCGCCCACAGCCCGTTGTCCCGCCGCCGCTGCAGCAGAATGCGCCCCTCCTCGTCCGTGACCACGGCCGACGCGGCCACAACCAGCCGATTGGGCTCCGGCGCGCCCGGGTCGTCGTAGTACTCGGTCCGTCCCATGCGCTCACCTTTCCACGGGCCGTGCCGTGTCCCATACGGCATCGAAACTGTTCGCGTAGGTGTCGAACACCCCGCCGTCCCGAGTCCGCCGCAGATGCCAGACGGGCGCTGCGTAGGCGTTCGTGCCCCAGACGTGGGCGTTGACCAACACCTGGTCGTCCGCGCGGTACAGGGTGTTGTAGAGCGTGGTGGCATGCGTGCGCAGCTCGATCCCGGGCACGTCGAGAAGGGGCGCGTAGTGCAGGAGGGCCAGACGGCAGCGTGACTCGATGCCGTGCCCGAACCGCTCTTCCCGTCCTCGGGCCCGTACGTGGGGGCTGTCGGCGTCCCCTACGGCGATTTTGATGGCGGTGCCTTCGGCCGCCCGCTCCCGCAGAAGGTCATTGAGCCGGGGATACGCCTCATGCAGGAAGACGGCCGCGTACACGAGCACGTCGATGCGCTCGCGAGCCTGGGCCAGAACTTCCACGAACACCGACACGGGAAGGTCGGCGCGTTGATCGTAGAGCGCCACCAGTTCAGGACTGACAGTCCGTGCTGCCCGCGCCTGCCGAAGGGCGGGCCACAGCGCGTACACGTCCTCCCCAAGGGCTTCGGCCGCCATGAGGGCCGTCGCGCGGCGAGGCGTACGCCCCAGGTTCACCCATCGCTCGACGGACTTGGGATCGACCCCGGCAGCGTCGGCAAGGACCGCGTGAGTCCAGCCGCGCGATGCCAGCGCGGCTCGTAAACGCTCGTTCGGCATACCCGCTCCTTCCGTTTCCGGACGCGGTCAGGGACGTTCTACCTCCCTCGGGACGTCCCGAAGTGGGAAACGCGTGAGGTTCCTTCGTCCTGACGGCCGGCGAGACGCTCGCTGTGACAGCACGGACCGGAGGGGACGGCGAGACGATGACGGCAGAGGCCGATGTGGACATCAGCATGGACAAGTACGCGACGTACGCTCCGCCAGGCGAGACGTGCTTCACCTGCGGGGAACCGATCAGGACCCTTGAGTTCGTCCGGCGAGGCACTCTGGCGGGTTCGTCCGGCGTGCGCATGGTGATCTACCGGCATGTGACCTGTCTCAGGGGCCCGCAGTGATTGCGTCGGCCCCGGCGGCGGCGCTCCGTGGTGGGGACCGTGATCCCTACCGGGGCACGCCCTATGAGAACTCCCCCCAAGGATGGTGGACGGATCTCGGCGGTGCACTGGATGTGTCCTCCGGCGTGGTCTACGTCCCGCCCGGCGTCGGGCTTCCACCGTGCCCGTCGCCGTGCCCGACGTGCCGGGCGAAGGGGCGCCAGTAGTTCCCGCCACCTGCACAGTGGCCCGCTCGCGCAGTGGGGAGCAACACAGCCGGAGGGTCGTCGTACGGGTGTGATCCCGTGTTCATACGTGGATGGCAAGCTTGAAGGATGAACGATGCCGCCTCCGCGACCGCGCCCCGTCGACGCGCACGTGTCCGTGCTCCCGAGCTGATCGGCAAGGGAGGGTGGCTCAATACGGGCGGGAAAGAGCTCAGCCTCGCCGGGCTGCGGGGGCGCATCGTGGTTCTCGACTTCTGGACGTTCTGCTGTGTGAACTGCCTGCACGTCCTCGACGAGCTCCGTGAGCTGGAGGAGAAGCACCGCGACACCGTGGTGATCATCGGCGTGCACTCGCCGAAGTTCGTGCACGAGGCCGAGCACCAGGCCGTGGTCGACGCCGTCGAGCGGTACGAGGTGCACCACCCCGTGCTCGACGACCCCGAGCTCGCCACGTGGAAGCAGTACGCCGTGCGGGCCTGGCCCACGCTCGTGGTCATCGACCCCGAGGGGTACGTCGTCGCCCAGCACGCCGGCGAGGGCCACGCCCACGCGATCGCCGCGCTCGTGGCGGAGCTGGAGGCCGAGCACGCGGCGAAGGGGACGCTGCGGCGCGGGGACGGGCCGTACGTGCCGCCGGAGCCGGTCGCGAGCGACCTGCGCTTCCCGGGGAAGGCGCTGGCGCTGCCCGGCGGCGGCTACCTCGTCTCCGACACCACGCGCCACCGTCTTGTGGAGCTGGCCGACGACGGCGAGACCGTCCTGCGGCGGATCGGAACCGGCGAGCGCGGGCTCGTCGACGGCCCCGCCGACCTCGCCCGCTTCAGCGAGCCGCAGGGCCTCGCGCTGCTCCCCGACGGCTCGGTGATCGTCGCGGACACCGTCAACCACGCGCTGCGCCGGCTCGACCCGGCGACCGGCGAGGTCACCACCGTGGCCGGCACCGGCCGGCAGTGGTGGCAGGGCTCGGCGACGTCCGGGCCGGCCCGCGAGGTGGCGCTGTCGTCCCCGTGGGACGTCGCCTGGTGGGCGGACCGGCTGTGGATCGCCATGGCGGGCGTGCACCAGCTGTGGAGCTACGACCCGGCCGCCGGGACGGTCGCGGTCGCGGCCGGTACGACGAACGAGGGCCTGGTCGACGGCCCCGCCCACGCGGCGTGGTTCGCCCAGCCGTCCGGGCTGGCCGCCGCCGGCGACCGGCTGTGGATCGCCGACTCCGAGACCTCCGCGCTGCGCTGGGTCGAGCGCGCGGAAGAGGGCGACGAGGGCGACGAGGGCGACGAGGGCGCCGACGGCGAAGGGGGCGGCTTCACCGTCCGCACGGCCGTCGGCACCGGTCTGTTCGACTTCGGCCACCGCGACGGCCCCGCCGCCCAGGCGCTGCTCCAGCACCCCCTGGGCGTCACCGCGCTGCCCGACGGGTCGGTGGCCGTCAGCGACACGTACAACCACGCGCTGCGCCGCTACGACCCGGCCACCGGCGAGGTCACCACCCTGGCCACCGATCTGCGGGAGCCCTCCGACGCGGTGCTGGCCGGGGACGACATCGTCGTGGTCGAGTCGGCGCGGCACCGGCTGACCCGGCTGCGGCTGCCGGAGGAGACCGTACGGGTGGAGGCCGTGGCCCACCGCACCCGGCGCGCGGCGACGGAGGTCGCGCCCGGCGCGCTGCGGCTGGACATCGTCTTCCAGGCCCCCGCGGGGCAGAAGCTGGACGACCGCTACGGGCCGTCCACGCGGCTGATCGTGAGTGCCTCGCCGCCGGAGCTCCTGGCGGAGGGCGCGGGTACGGGTACGGACCTGGGTCGGGATCTCGTCCTCGCGGACGGCGTCGCCGAGGGCGTGCTGCACGTCTCCGCGATGGCCGCGTCCTGCGACGACGACCCCGCGAACGAATACCCCGCCTGCCACGTCCACCAGCAGGACTGGGGCGTCCCCGTCCGCGTCACCCCCACGGGCGCGACCCGCCTCCCGCTGGTGCTAGCAGGTCTGGACGCTCCGTGACAAGTCGACTCCACCGGGTCAGGTGGGGTTGGGTAGCCTGAACGCATGAGTGAGGTCGAGGAGCTGCGCCGTCGCATGGACGCCATGGAGGCCGAGATCGCCACGCTCCGCGAGGACGCGGCGACCACCCGCGCGCTGGTCGCCATAAACGATCGGGACGTGGCGGAGTTCCGTAGCGAGCTGCGCGCGCACCGCCAGGTGCTCTCCGCCCTGCGGGAGACGCAGATCGAGCAGGGTCAGCGGCTGGACTCGCTGGACGGGGAAGTCCGGCGCGGGTTCTCCACCGTTCTGTCGGCCGTCGAGGCCATCGCCCGGCGTCTGGATCGCGGGGGCCCGCCGCGTGGGGAGGACGCGCGCTGAGCGCGCGTCCTCAGCGGTAGTAGCGGTCGTGGTCCTCGACCTCGACGACCGGGGCGCCGGGCGGCGGGGGCTGGACCCGGCGGCGCTTGAGGATGCTGACGTAGGACGCGAGGCCGATGATGCCGACCGCCATCATGATCAGGCCCGCCACGTCGAGGTTGATGCCGGCCACTTGCCAGTCGACCGCGAAGGTGAGGATCGCCCCCACGGCGATCAGACCGATGCATCCGCCGATTCCCATGGTGTCCGCCTCCGTAAGGGGATGGCACTGCGAGGCTCTACCTCCCCTCGCGTACCCGGAGGCGGACAACCCATGTGCGATCGGGCGGAACCCGCCCCTCAGCCCGCGAGGTTGACGGGCCGGTAGGGCTTGAACTGGGTGCCCTTGGCCAGGCCGTAGGAGACGACGCGGTGCTGCGTGCCGTGCCCGGCGCGGTGCTCGAACGCCCAGTAGGCCGTCTTCTTGGCGTTGGCCCACTTCTCGAAGATGACCACGTGCCGGTTGCGGCTGTTGCCGATGGCGTCGATGAGGAGGTCACCGGACTTGAGCTGCTTGACCGTGATGGGCTTGGTCAGCTTGCGGTCGTTGGCCATGGCCACCGTGTTGGGGCCGGGCTTCGGCAGCCGGAGCGCCATGGAGACATAGCCGGAGCAGTCCTGGCGGTAGCCGTCCTTCCAGACCTTGCGCTGGTTGTACGGGACCGGCTTGCCCTTGTTGGCGGTGAGCCAGATGTGCGCCCGCTTGCGCGCGTCCGTCCAGGAGATCCGGGGGGCCACGGGGGCGAGGGGGCTCGCCTCGGTGGCGCCCGACTCCGGGAGGGCCTCGGGGCCGGCGGGCGGGCCGGCGATCGGGTCGGCCTCGGGATCGGGCTCGGGGTCGGTGTCGGCCGCGCTGTCGGCCTCGGTGTCGAGCGGGCCCTCGCCGGGGCCCTCGGCCTGGCTGTCGGCCGGGCTCTCGGTGCCGGCCTCCATCCCGGGGCGCGGGTCGGCCTGGGGGGCGGCCTGGTCGGCGGGCGGCGGCTCGGCGACCACTCGGGCGACGGCCGGCGGTGTGAGCATCAGCAGGCCGAGCACGAGCGCGGTGACGGAGGACAGCGCCTTCGGTCGTACGGACCACGGCGATCGCGCGGATCGTACGGAGCGGCCGAAGGACGGGAAACGGGGGAGCGAGCGGGACATGACGCGTTCCTCTCGGTGCGCCGGAACGGACACGGAGCGGCCCGGCCCGAGAGGTCCGGGCCGGGACTCCGACTTTCCGACGATCATGCGGGCGGGGCCGCCCGCGACCCCCGCGTCCGGCCCGGTGTCACGCGCAGATCACCTGATGGATGCCGCCGCTGCCCGCCACCTGGCGGTGGCGCGGGCCCCCGAAGGGGCCGACACGGTCCCGACACGGGCCGCACGCGAGCCCCGCGCGAGCCCCGTACGGGCCGTCAGCCCCGCAGGAACTCCGTGAGCGCGTTCGCCAGCAGATACGGGTCGTCCGCCCCGCACAGCTCCCGCGCGGAGTGCATGGACAGGATCGCCACCCCGATGTCGATCACCGAGATGCCGTGCCGCGCCGCGGTGATCGGCCCGATCGTCGTGCCGCAGGGCACCGCGTTGTTGGAGACGAACGTCTGCCACGGCACGCCGGCCCGCTCGCACGCCTCGACGAACACCGCCCGGCCGCCGCCGTCGGTGGCGTACCGCTGGTTGACGTTCACCTTCAGGATCGGCCCGCCGTTGGGCATCGGGTGGTGCCCGGGGTCGTGCCGCTCGGAGTAGTTGGGATGCACCGCGTGGCCGGTGTCGGAGGAGAGGCAGATCGTGCCGGCGAGGGCGCGGGCACGGTCCTCGTACGAGCCGCCGCGGGCGTGCACGGAGCGCTCCAGCACGCTGCCGAGCAGCGGCCCCTCGGCGCCGGTGTCGGACTGGCTGCCGTTCTCCTCGTGGTCGAACGCGGCGAGCACCGGCACACAGGCCGGCTCGGCGCCGCCCCGCTCCGAGCCGCCCCGCTCCGCGGCCGCCGCGGCCGCGAGCAGCGCGGCCGTGCCGGCGTGCACGCTCAGCAGGTTGTCCATGCGGGGCCCGGCGAGCAGCTCGCGGTCCCGCCCGAGGTACGCGGGCGGCTCGACGCTGTGCGTCATCAGGTCCCAGCCCACGATGTCCGCGGCGACGAGGCCGGCCTCCTCGGCGAGGAAGTCGATCAGATCGCCCTCCTGGACCCGGCCCAGGCCCCAGATGGGCGTCATATGGCGCTGCCGGTCCAGCTTGAGGCCCTCGGTGTTGACGGACCGGTCGAGGTGCACGGCGAGCTGCGGCACCCGCAGCAGCGGCCGGTCCACCGAGACCAGCCGGTGTTCGCCGCCGCGCAGGGTGAGCCGGCCGGAGAGGCCGAGGTCGCGGTCGAGCCAGGTGTTGAGGAGGGTGCCGCCGTAGATCTCGACGGCGATCTGCCGCCAGCCGTGCGCGCCGGTGTCCGGGACGGGCTTCACCCGGAGGTTGGGGGAGTCGGTGTGCGCGCCGACGATCCGGAACGGCGTGGTGGGCGTCGCGCCCTCGGGCACGTACCAGGCGATGATCGCGCCGCCGCGCACCACGTACTTGCCGCCCGCCGTGCCGTCCCACGCGGCCGTCTCCACGAGCTGCTGGAAGCCGGCCTTCTCCAGGCGTTCGGCGGCGCTCGCGACCGCGTGGTACGGCGACGGACTGGCGGCCAGGTAGGCCATGAGGTCATCGGTGAGGCCGCGGTCGAAGCGGGCGGGATTGCTCATGGTCCTCAGCATAGGCAGGGCCGGGCAAAGGGTCCGAACGGGCGCGACCGAGGCGCTGAACGGCCCGAACGCGGACGGCAGTTGTCCGCAAGGGGACATAGCTTTTCCGGTGTGACGGACGAGAGAGGTGGCCCCATGGCGGACGCACGGAGCACGGCGGAGACGACGGACGGGCGGAGCGCCGTGGAGACGATGGACGAGCGCGGTGAGCTCCTGCGCGCCCTGGCGGAGCAGCGGCAGATGCTGCTCATCACCGTGCGGGGGCTGGACGACGCGCGGGCGGCCGAGCGCAGCACGGTCAGCGAGCTGACCCTCGGTGGGGTGATCAAGCACCTCACCAGCGGCGAGCGGGCGTGGACGCGGATCATGGCGGCGGGCGACGGGGTGGCCCCGCCGGGGATGTTCGACGACGGTCAGTACGTCATGGCCGAGGGCGAGACGCTGGCCGGCCTGGTGGCGGAGTACGAGGCGGCGGCGCGCGCGACGGACGAGGCGGTGGCCGCGCTGGCGGACCTCTCGGCGGTGGTGCCGCTGCCGGAGGCGCCGTGGTGGCCGGTGCGGGAGTGGTGGTCGCCGCGGCGCATCCTGCTCCACCTGCTGCGGGAGACGGCGCAGCACGCGGGGCACGCGGACCTCATCCGCGAGTCGCTGGACGGGGCGAGCACGACGGCGCAGCTCGGTACGTGATCGCCCGCGGCTCGCGCCGTACGTGATCGCCCGCGGGGCGCACCGTACGTGATCGCCCGCGGCGCGTGCCGTACGTGACGGTGGCGCGTGTCCCCCGCAACGGCCCAGGGCCCCCGGCGCGAAGCCGGGGGCCCTGGGTGTCGTTCGAGCCGCTGGAGCGGTTGGACGGCCGGGATCGCTTTTAGAACGCGGCCTCGTCCAGCTCCATCAGGGACTGGTCGACGGACTCCGCCAGCTTGCGCTGGACCGAGACGCCCGGCAGCACCGTCTGCGCGAAGAACTTCGCCGCGGCGATCTTGCCCGTGTAGAAGTGCTTGTCCTTCGCGGAGGCCGTGGCCAGCTTCTCCGCGGCCACGGCCGCGCCCTTGAGCAGCAGGTAGCCGACGACGACATCGCCGGAGGCCATCAGCACGCGGGTGGTGTTGAGGCCGACCTTGTAGATCGACTTCACGTCCTGCTCGGTGGCCGCGAGGTCCGTCAGCATGGCGCCGACGATCGCCTCCAGGTCGACGGCCGCCTTGGCCAGCTCGCCGCGGGCCTCGGCCAGCTCCTCGCCGCCCACGCCCTCGGCGAGGAACTTCTTGATCTCCTCGGAGAGGGTGGTGAGCGCCTGGCCCTGGTCCCGGACGATCTTCCGGAAGAAGAAGTCCTGGCCCTGGATGGCCGTGGTGCCCTCGTAGAGGGTGTCGATCTTCGAGTCCCGGATGTACTGCTCGATCGGGTACTCCTGGAGGTAGCCGGAGCCACCGAAGATCTGCAGCGACTGGGAGAGCAGCTCGTAGGACTTCTCCGAGCCGTAGCCCTTCACGATCGGGAGCAGCAGGTCGTTGAGGCCGTGCAGCGCCTTGGCGTCCTCGCCCGCGGCCTCCTTGATCAGGATCTCGTCCTGAACGGCGGCGGTGTAGAGCACCAGCGCGCGCATGCCCTCCGCGTACGCCTTCTGCGTCATCAGCGAGCGGCGCACGTCGGGGTGGTGCGTGATGGTGACCTTGGGCGCGGTCTTGTCGGTGAAGTTCGCCAGGTCCGGGCCCTGGACGCGCTCCTTGGCGTACTCCAGCGCGTTGAGGTAGCCGGTGGAGAGGGTGGCGATGGCCTTCGTGCCCACCATCATCCGGGCGAACTCGATGATCATGAACATCTGGCGGATGCCGTCGTGCTTCTCGCCGATCAGCCAGCCCTTGGCGGGGTGCTTGTCGCCGAAGGTCATCTCGCACGTGTTGGACGCCTTGAGGCCCATCTTGTGCTCGACGTTGGTGGCGTAGACGCCGTTGCGCGCGCCGAGCTCACCGGTCTCGAAGTCGAACTCGTACTTCGGCACGAGGAAGAGGGACAGGCCCTTGGTGCCGGGGCCGTGGCCCTCGGGGCGGGCGAGGACGTAGTGGAGGATGTTCTCCGCCATGTCGTGCTCACCGGACGTGATGAAGCGCTTCACGCCCTCGATGTGCCAGGAGCCGTCCTCCTGCTGGACCGCCTTGGTGCGGCCGGCGCCCACGTCCGAGCCCGCGTCGGGCTCGGTCAGCACCATGGTGGAGCCCCACTGCTTCTCCACCGCGAGCTTGGCGATGTGCTTCTGCTGCTCGGTGCCCTCCTCGAAGAGGACGCCCGCGAAGGCCGGGCCGGAGGAGTACATCCAGACGGCCGGGTTGGCGCCCAGGATGGTCTCGGCGAAGCCCCAGAGCAGGGAGCGCGGGGCGGTGGTGCCGCCGATCTCCTCCGGGATGCCCAGGCGCCACCACTCGGCGTCCATGTAGGCCTGGTAGCTCTTCTTGAAGGTGTCCGGGACCGGCGCGGTGTTGGTGTCGGGGTCGAAGACCGGCGGGTTGCGGTCGGCGTCCACGAAGGAGTCGGCCAGCTCGTTCTCGGACAGCCGGGTGATCTCGGCCAGCACGCTCTTGGCGGTCTCGACGTCCATCTCCGCGAACGGGCCGGTGCCGTACACCTTGTCGCGGCCGAGCACCTCGAAGAGGTTGAACTCGATGTCGCGGAGATTCGACTTGTAGTGCCCCATGGCGACGGCTCCGTAAGGCTCGGGAGAGAGAGTTCTCTGTATACGTACCAATCGGTAACCAGCATGATGCTACCGGTCGGTAATAACAGGCAAGCCTCAGATGAACATCTGTGACTCAGTACGCTTTGGCGCATGTACGGCTACGACCAGAACGTCGGCGCAGGCCAGGGCTACGGGGCCCCGCCCCCGCCGCAGCATCCGCAGCAGCAGGTGCCCGGTGGTTACGGGGAGCAGCCGCTCTACCCCGAGCCGTCACCGCCCTCGCTCGCCGACGCGGTCCGGGCCTTCACCACCGGGTCGATGTCGGCCGAGGACTTCCAGCACATCTTCTCGACCTCGAAGGTCTACTGCCCGCGCGGCGACAACCCCGGATTCCTGGCGCTGCACAACACCCAGCAGCCGGTGATCCCCATGTTCACCTCGCTCAAGGAGCTGCGGCGGTACGCGGGCAAGGAGTCCAAGTACTTCGTGATCACCGGCGCCGAGGTGCTCGATCTGCTGCCGACGGGGTACGGGTTCGTGCTCGACATGGAGGGCGACCACCGGATGGTGTTCGACGCGAAGGCGGTCGAGCAGATGGTCGAGTTCGCGATGCGCCGCATGTACGGCTAACGCCGTCACTTCGTGTATGGCTAGCGCCATCACTGCGTGGATGGCTAACACCTCAAGGCGCTGACCCGCGGGAATGGGGCGGCCTTGTGGGTGGTTCAGAGTTCAACTAAATTGAACGGTGAACCGACCCAGGAGGTCGCCATGCCTGCCGTGACCGTCGACAACCCCCTGACCCTGCCGCGCGTGGCCGCCCCCGCCGGGGCCCGGCCGCGCCGGGTGCTCGCCGTGTCCACCGCGCCCGCCGGCTTCGAGGGCGAGGGCTTCCCCGTCCGGCGCGCCTTCGCGGGCATCCGGTACGAGCTGCTCGACCCGTTCGTCATGATGGACCAGATGGGCGAGGTGGAGTACGCCCCGGGCGAGCCCCGCGGCACCCCCTGGCACCCGCACCGCGGCTTCGAGACCGTCACGTACCTGCTCGACGGCACCTTCGTGCACCAGGACTCGCACGGCGGCGGCGGGGTCATCAACGGCGGTGACACCCAGTGGATGACCGCCGGCGCCGGGCTGCTGCACATCGAGGCGCCCCCGGAGGAGCTCGTCGTCAGCGGCGGGCTGTTCCACGGGCTCCAGCTGTGGGTCAATCTGCCGGCCGCGCACAAGATGATGCCGCCGCGCTACCAGGACATCGGCGGCGGTCGGGTGCGACTGCTCACCTCGCCCGACGGCGGGGCGCTGCTGCGGGTGATCGCCGGCGAGCTCGGCGGCCACCGCGGGCCCGGGATCACCGTCACCCCCATCACCATGGTCCACGCGACGCTGCGGCCCGGCGCGGAGGTCGACCTGCCCTGGCGGGAGGACTTCAACGGGCTCGTCTACGTGCTCGCCGGGCGCGGCGCGGTGGGCGAGGAGCGGCGCCCGGTCCGCAGGGGCCAGACGGCCGTCCTCGGCGAGGGCGGCGCGCTGCGGGTGCGGGCGGACGAGCGCCAGGAGTCGCGGGCGCCCGAGCTGGAGGTCGTGCTGCTCGGCGGGCGGCCGATCGGGGAGCCGGTGGCGCACTACGGGCCGTTCGTGATGAACAGCCACGCGGAGCTGGTGGCGGCGTTCGAGGACTACCGGGCCGGCCGCCTCGGCACGGTCCCGGCGGACCGGGCGTAAGGACCGGGCGTAAGGGCCGGGCGCAAGAGCCGGACTCAGGGACCGGGCTCAGGGACCGGGCACGAACCGGGGGCGGACCGCCCGGCGAATGGGGGAGTCGCGGGGGCGCCGCCCCCGCTCCGCCCCCGCGCCGTGGTCGACTTTCGAGGGTGCTGACCCTCCTCCCCGAACCGGCCCGCCGCATCGCGGCCTGGTGCGGCGTGATCCTCCTGGTCACCGCCGTGGCCGCGGTGGCCGTCTGGCTCTGTGTCGTGCTGAAGGCCGCCGTCACCCCCGTCCTGCTCGCCCTGCTCGGCACCGGGCTGCTGGGCCCGCTGCACCGCCGGCTGGTCGCCCTCGGGGTGCACCGCTCCCTCGCCGCGGCCCTGACCTGCGCCGCCCTGGTCGCGGTGGTGGGCGGCGCCGGCTACATCGTGGTGAACGCGCTGATCGACACCGGTGATCAGATCCTGGCCTCGCTCAAGAGCGCCGCCCGGGACCTCTCCGCCCACTTCGGGACGGCCGGCACCTCCCTCGACGACGTGGTTTCGAACGCGCGGGAGCTGGCGGGGAAGTTCGGCGCCACCGCCGCCTCCGGGGTGATCTCCGGGATCAGCGTGGTCGGCGAGGTGATCGCGATGGCCGTGCTGGCGCTGTTCCTCACGTTCTTCTTCCTGCGGGACTCGCACAAGGCGGCGGCCCTGCTGCACTCCCTGGCCCCGGCCGGGGCCGGTGCGCGGCTGGAGGCGATGGCCCGCCGCGGCCTGCTGGCCGTGGAGGGCTTCATGCGCGGTACGACGTTCATCGCGCTGATCGACGCGATCCTGATCGCCGTCGGGCTGCTGATCCTGCGGGTGCCGGGCGCGGTGGGGCTGGGCGCGCTGGTGTTCGTGGGCGCCTACATCCCCTATCTGGGTGCCTTCATCTCCGGCGCCGTGGCGATCCTGGTGGCGCTGGCCGACCGGGGCGCGGCCATCGCGCTGTGGGCGCTGGCCGTGGTCCTGGCCGTGCAGCTGATCGAGGGGCACCTGCTCCAGCCGGTGATCCAGAGCCGTACGGTCCAGATGCACCCGGCGGTGGTGATGCTGGCGATCACGGCGGGCGCCGCGGTGGCCGGCATTCTCGGGATGCTGCTGGCGGTGCCACTGGCCGCGGCCGCCTTCGGGGTGGTCTCGGAGCTGCGCGCCGCCTACGCGCCGGGCGCCGGCCCCCCGGTCGCCACCGGCACCGGAACCGGCTCCACGCCCTCCGGGCCGGCCGACGGGCCACCCTCGCCCCCGTCCTCGCCCCCGCCCTCGTAGAGCTCGAACCAGATGCACTTGCCCTCGCCCCGCGGGTCCACCCCCCAGCTGTCGGCGAGCATCTCCATCAGCAGCAGCCCGCGGCCGGAGGAGGCCATCTCGCCGGGGCGGCGGCGGTGCGGCAGCTCGTCGCTGCCGTCGGCCACGTCGACCCGCAGCCGGCGGGCGGGGCGCTGACCGGTGATCTCGGCGATCATCAGGGCGTCGCCGTCGGTGTGCAGCAGGACGTTGGTCACCATCTCGGAGACCATCAGCACGGCCGCGTCCGTCTGCTCGTCGTCGGCCCAGTCGTACAGCAGCTCGCGCAGTTGGTGCCGCACCCCCGCGATGCGCTCGGGCTCGGACTGGGCGACGGTCAGCACCGTACGGCGCACCGGTCGCGGCGGCGGGCCCTCCTCCGGGCCGCAGCCGCACCCGGGGGCGTTGCGGCACAGCAGCAGGACGGCGATGTCGTCCTCGCGCCGGTCGGCCAGCGGGCCGGTGGTGTGGTGCGAGGACGGCCCGTGCACGGCCTGGACGAGGGCGTCCGCGAGCTTCTCCAGGGGCTCGCCCGCGTGCTCCTCCACGATGGCGCGCAGCCGCCGCCAGCCGGTCTCCAGGTCGTGCCCGCCGGTCTCGATCAGCCCGTCGGTGCAGACCATCATCATCTCGCCGGGCTCCAGCAGCAGCCGGGTGGTGGGGTAGTCGCAGTCGGGGTCTATGCCCAGCGGCAGCCCGCCCGCGGTCGGCCGGATCAGCATGGTGCCGTCGCTCTGCCGGGTGGCGAGCTCCGGGTGTCCGGCGCGGGCGATGTCCAGCGAGCCGGTGGCCGGGTCGACCTCGATGTACAGGCAGGTGGCGAAGCGCGGGCCGTCGTCGTCCCCGTCGGCGTACGCGTCGGTGATGCCGGCGAAGAACCGGGACGCGCGGGAGAGCACCGCGTCGGGGTGGTGCCCCTCGGCGGCGTACGCGCGCAGGGCGATCCGCAGCTGCCCCATCAGCCCGGCGGCCCGTACGTCGTGCCCCTGGACATCGCCGATGACCAGGGCGAAGCGCTGGTGCGGCAGCGGGATCATGTCGTACCAGTCGCCGCCGACCTGGAGGCCGCCGCCGGTGGGCACATAGCGGGCGGCCACCGTCATCCCGGGGATGTTCGACACATGCGTGGGCATCATCGAGCGCTGCAGGCCCAGGGACAGCTCCCGCTCCGACTCCTGCACCCCCGCCCGGGACAGCGCCTGGGCGAGCATCCGGGCCACGGTGGTGAGCACCGCGCGCTCGTCCGGCGTGAACGCCACCGGATGGCTGAACGCGGCCATCCACGCGCCGATGGTGCGGCCCGCGACGATCAGCGGCAGGAACGCCCAGGACCGGCGGCCGAAGCCGGAGACCAGCGACCAGAAGGCGGGGTAGCGGCGGCGGTACTCCTCGGCGGAGGAGAGGTAGACCGCCCGGCCGGTGCGCACCACCTCGGAGGCGGCCCACTCGGTGTTGAGCGACATCTGGTCGAAGACCCGCTCGCTGCCGTGCTCGTAGCCGTGCTGGCCGATCACGGTCAGCCGGTCGCCCTCCAGCCCGAAGACCGCCAGCCCGTCCGGGGAGAAGCCCGGCATGGACAGCGAGGCGGCCACCCGCAGCACCTCGGCCGTCGACCGGGCCTCCGCCAGGGCCCGCCCCGCGTCCAGCAGGAACGCCTCCCGGGAGCGCCGCCAGTCCCCGGTCACCTCGGGCCGGCGGGCCGCGGCGGTGCCCGGCTGCGGCTCGGGCACCTCCTGGAGGGTGCCGACGAGCTGGTAGGCGCCGTCGCGCAGGGCCGGCCGGGAGCGGCTGCGCACGGTCCGCAGCACCGTGCCCTCCTCGTCGACCACCCGCAGCCGCGCCTCGGCGAGGGTGCCCTCGGAGACCGCCAACAGGATGATCCCGCTCAGCTCGATCCAGTCCACCGGGTGGAAACGGGCGCGCACGGCCCCCTCCGAGCAGGTGACCGCCGCCGGCTCCAGCCCGATCAGCCGGGCGGACTCGGCGTCCAGGGTCACCAGACCGGCGGCGTTGTCCCAGCGCCAGATACCCGTGGCGGTGGCGGCCAGGACGTCTTTGGTGCGCATTGCATTACTTTATGTGGATATGACCGGAGCATTCCAGTGAAGGGCCGCGGGGCCCGGAACGGTACCCTTGCAGACTGGTCTGTCCTGTCGATGGTCCCCGGCTCGTCCCACCGATGGCACCGCCGTACCACCGATGGCGCCGCCGCCCCGCCGATGGCGCCCAGGCCCGCCCACCCCCGTCTCGACGACTTGGATGAACGATGCATCGGTACCGGTCCCACACCTGCGGCGAGCTCCGTGCCGCTGACGTCGACACCGACGTGCGGCTCAGTGGCTGGCTGCACAACCGTCGTGATCTCGGTGGCATCCTCTTCATCGATCTGCGGGACCACTACGGCCTGGTCCAGCTGGTCGCCCGGCCCGGCACCCCCGCCAACGAGGTGCTCGGCTCGCTGACCAAGGAGACCGTCGTCCGCGTCGACGGCAGGGTCGTCAGCCGCGGCGCCGACAACGTCAACCCCGAGCTGCCCACCGGCGAGATCGAGATCGAGGTCTCCGAGGTCGAGGTGCTCGGCGCGGCCGAGCAGATCCCCTTCACCATCAACGCCGAGGACGGGGTCAACGAGGAGCGGCGCCTGGAGTACCGCTTCCTGGACCTGCGCCGCGAGCGCATGCACCGCAACATCATGCTGCGCACCGCGGTGATCCGGACGATCCGCGAGAAGATGACCGCCCTCGGCTTCAACGAGCTGGCGACCCCCATCCTCTCCGCCACCTCGCCCGAGGGCGCCCGCGACTTCCTGGTGCCCTCCCGGCTGCACGCCGGCAAGTTCTACGCGCTGCCGCAGGCCCCGCAGCAGTTCAAGCAGCTGCTGATGATCGCGGGCTTCGACCGCTACTTCCAGATCGCGCCCTGCTTCCGCGACGAGGACGCCCGCGCCGACCGCTCCCCGGGCGAGTTCTACCAGCTCGACGTCGAGATGAGCTTCGTCGAGCAGGAGGACGTCTTCCAGGTCATCGAGAAGGTGATGACCGACCTGTTCGAGCAGTACGGGCAGGGCCGGCACGTCACCTCCCCCTTCCCGCGCATCCCCTTCCGCGAGGCGATGCTGCGCTACGGCTCGGACAAGCCCGACCTGCGCGCCCAGCTGGAGCTCGTCGACATCACCGATGTCTTCGCCGGCTCCGACTTCAAGGCGTTCGCGGGCAAGCACGTCCGCGCGCTGCCGGTGCCGGACACCGCCGACCAGCCGCGCAAGTTCTTCGACGGGCTCGGCGAGTACGCCGTCGAGCAGGGCGCGAAGGGCCTGGCCTGGGTGCGCGTCGGCGAGGACGGCTCGCTGACCGGCCCGATCGCCAAGTTCCTCACCGAGGACAACGTCGCCGTGCTCACCGAGCGCCTGGGCCTGAAGCCGGGCCACGCGGTGTTCTTCGGCGCGGGCGAGTTCGACGAGGTCTCGAAGATCATGGGCGCGGTCCGCGTCGAGGCCGCCAAGCGGGCCGGCCACTTCGAGGAGAACGTCTTCCGCTTCTGCTGGATCGTCGACTTCCCGATGTTCGAGCGCAACGAGGACACCGGGCAGATCGAGTTCTCCCACAACCCGTTCTCCATGCCGCAGGGCGGCCTGGAGGCCCTGGAGACCAAGGACCCGCTGGACATCCTGGCCTGGCAGTACGACATCGTCTGCAACGGCGTGGAGCTCTCCTCCGGCGCGATCCGGAACCACGAGCCCGAGGTCATGTACAAGGCCTTCGAGATCGCCGGTTACTCCAAGGACGAGGTCGAGCGCGAGTTCGGCGGCATGCTGCGGGCGTTCCACTACGGCGCCCCGCCGCACGGCGGCATCGCGCCGGGCGTCGACCGCATCGTGATGCTCCTCGCCGACGAGCCCAACATCCGCGAGACGATCGCGTTCCCGCTCAACGGCAACGCGCAGGACCTGCTGATGGGCGCGCCCAGCGAGGTCGACGAGTCGCGGCTGCGGGAGCTGCACATCGCCCTGCGCAAGCCTGCGGCGCCGAAGCCGGCCGAGTAGCACTCCCGGCTCGAAGGGGCCCCGGGCCCGACGCGATTGCGGCGTCGGCCCGGGGCCCCTTCGCCGTTCTCCTCCGCCATCCCCTTCGCCGTTCCCGCGCCCGTCAGGACCTCGTAGGGAACGCGCCAAGGCCGCGTATCGGGGCGTGTGTCCGGGGCGACCCGTACCTAGCGTTGATCACCGCAACGGGGGCGGGTCGACACGGGGGTGGACACATGGCGTCGGAGGACCTGGTGGTCAGGAGGGACGACCTCGGGCGGGTCGGCCACGCCGCGTACAAGCTGCACGGCGGCCTCGCGGCCCACGGCGAGCACGCCAAGGCGAACAGCACGGCGGCCGGCACGGACCTGGCCGGCGACGGCTTCGCCACCGGCGCCGCGCTGAAGGAGACCGTACGGACCTGGAGCACCCAGGTGAAGACGTTGATGGAGGCGTGCGCGCACATCTCCAACCACCTGGACCACTCCTCGAAGAAGTACGGCGAGGAGGACGCCAGGATCGCCACGAGCCTGCGTGACGCGCGGAACCAGGCGATGACCGTCTCCCGCATCAACGACTACTTCCACTGACGGGGCGGGGCGGCGAGATGGCGCAGGTGACGTTCGAGAAGCTGCTGCACGCGCGGCTGACGGTGAGCGCCGCGGCGGGGCCCGGCGGCCGGAGCGAGGGGGATTCCGGCCCCACGCCGGAGACCCTGGAAGGCGTGCGGCAGGCGATCCGTACGGCCCTGGGCGCGGCGAGCGAGGCCGACGAGACGGTCGCGCGGGCCCTGCGGGGCCTCGTCGCCGACCACCCGTACGACTTCGGCAGCGACAACTACGCGTCCCTGAAGGAGTACCGGGAGACCGAGCGCTACGAGGGCACCCGCGACGCGGACGAGGCGCTGAAGCTCGCCGGCGACGGGCGGTCGCTCGGTGACGCCGAGCTCACCCGGCTCAACACGCTGCTCGCCGCCAACAAGGACAATCCGTTCTTCGCCGAGCGCTTCTGCCGGGCCACTCCAACCCGTACGGCTTCCAGGTCATGAGCAACCTGATGCGCGAGGGGGTGTACGAGAAGAGGTTCCTCGACGACTACGGGGCGGCGCTCGTGGCCACGGAGAAGACGATGCGGCTGCCCGACCGCTACTGGAACAACCCGCTGGGCGCGCCCACGCACCTCACGTTCGGGGGCGCGGCCGGTGACGCCGGCCGCCCCCCCATGACCGGCTTCATGAAGGCCCTCGCCCACAACCCCGACGCGGCCACGGCGTTCTTCGACCGCACCGAGCCGCAGGACGCCGCGGAGTGGGTCCTCACCAAGCGCCGGCCGTTCGCCGACGGACCGGGCGGCGACGGCCCGTACGCCTCCCGGGAGGCCACGGGCGCGGCGCTGGTCGCCGCGGCCACGGGCATCGACCCCGGCGACGAGAAGGCCCGCTTCGTCGAGCACACGGACGCCCACCGCCAGGTCCTCCGGCGCTCCCTCGCCCAGCTCGCGGGCCTGGGCGACGAGGTCCCCGCGGAGTTCCGGGACGACATGGCGAAGGTGCTGGCGAACCACGGGGACGAGCTGCACCGGTCGGCGAGCGCCCTGGACGACGAGTCCAGCCCGCTCGACCGCAAGCAGCTGCTGGAGGTCGCCAAGCAGGTCTCCCGTGATCGGAACGCGTACGGGATTCTCAACGAGGGCCTCATCCGGGAGATCTCGCACGACATCCACCACGACAAGGGCGGCGATCCGAAGGAGACCCTCCACCGCGCGGGCTATTCGGTCGGCTTTCTGGAAGAGGCCCGCTACCAGGCGCTGAAGGGCGACAAGGCGGACCCCTCCTGGGACGCGAAGTGGGGCTACCACATCGGCGGCACGATCGCGAACCTCCTGCCCCAGCCAATCGGTGACATCGCGCAGCGCGGAGTGGACGCGATCGCTTACGCGTGGCAGGTGGACGAGCAGAAGCGGATCAATGAAGAGGCCGGCGAGCAGAACGCGAAGGTATTCGGCCGCCGGGAGACGCAGTTGAAGGCGATCGCGGAGGAGTGGCAGAAGGCCGGCCCCCACCGCGGGAGCGTGAACCTGTGGTCGCTCCAGCGCGAGATCGGCGCGGACGCGTACGACGGCAACCGCCTGGCCAAGGGCCTGGCGGGTGACCAGTGAGGTGGCGCGCCCGAACGTCCGCGGCGACGGCTCTGGCCGGGCTGGTGGCCCTCTCGCTCCTGGCGCCGGGCTGCGAGAAGGCGCCGTCGCGGGAGTACACCGTGCCCGAGACGCTCTGCGGCCGGGCGATCGACCCGGAGGTGGTGAAGCCCTTGCTGCCGCCGGGCAGAAGACTCACCGCCTACCAGGGCCTGGAGGACGACGATGATCGCACCTGCTTCATCAACGTCGATCGCACGTCCGTCCTCTACATCCGGGAGGCGGTCACGGGCGGGCCGGCGGACGCCGCGCCGCGCGTCAAGCCGTACGACGGTCTGCGACGCGTGAAGCTCGGACCGGACGGTGACAGCACGGTCCTGTGGAACAAGGGCGCGCTGTCGGTGAACCCCTGTGTGCACAAAGGGGAGAGGATCAACTACGTCTTCGAGGTCGACGTCTACGCGCCGGACCCGAAGAAGCCGGACATCGAACGGTTCGCGAAGGCGTACGTGTCGGTGGGGAAGCCACTGATGGGGTGCGGGTCGTGACGGGGGTACGGACGCGGGCGACGGCGCTGGCCGGTGCCGCGCTGCTGGTGCTGACGGGCGCCACGGCGTGCGGTGAGCGGGAGCCGGACCACTACACCGTCCCCAAGGGCTTCTGCGGGACGACGATGGACCCCGCGCTCGTGACGCCGCTGCTGCCGGAGGGCAAGCGCTTCCGGGCGAAGACGACCCGGGAGGACGGGTGGCGGCGCAGCTGCCTTCTCTATGTCGACGGCGACCTGGCCCTGGAGACCATCGAGGAACTGTCCACGGTCCGGCCGTCCACCGAGTCGGCGGAGTCCGATCGGACACTGATGGGGATGGAGCACCCCCGGCGGGTGCCCATCGGTGAGGAGACGCTGATCGAGGGCAACGTGTACTCCCTCAACCCCTGCCGCCGGGACGGCTGGGACCTCACCCACAAGATGAAGATCCTGGTTCAGTGGCGGGACTTCTCCCCACCCGTCCTGGAGGCCCGCATGGAGCGCTTCACCCGCGCCTACCTCCCCGACGGCCTCGCGGCCCTCGGCTGCGAGCGGCAAGGGTGAGCCGGAGCACCCCGCCCCGCCGGGGGCTGGCCATGGTGGCGATCACCTGTCCGGGCGATCACGCCCGTGCCGGGTGGCGTCGGGGCGTGATCCTCGGACGTGACGGGCGTCAGGCCGTCGTGAACCTGGCGACGTACTCGTCGAAGGGCTCGATGCCGACCTCCGCGCGCCGTTCGTCCATGCGCCCGGGTTCTTCGCAGGGCCACGGAACGGGCGCCCCGTCCTTCACGCCGGCGATCTGAGTGCCGTAGATCTGCTCGCGGCCCTCGTTGACCAGTGTGCGGTCGCGGAGGAAGGCCAGCTCGCGCGGGGCGGCCGCGCCTGCCGACACCGCCTGCTCCAGCAGCCGGAGGGCGCGTCGCTGGACGTGCAGCTGCCGGTCGGCGTGCTGGGCGATCAGCCAGGCCGCGCGAGCGGCCTCCTCGCCGACGAGTTCCGCCGTCGGCCAGCCGTACTCGTCCATGATCTCGCCGAGCCGGTCACCGTGCCGCGCGGTCAGCCGGCGCCACGCCAGTTGTTCGGCCGGGTCGTCGCTGTTCGCGTGGACAGCGGCCCGCTGATCAGCCGCAGCCATGGCCTTGAGTTCCTCCGCCAACGCGGCACCGTCGTGCGCCACTCTCAACTCCCTGTGTCGATGGACGGGTTGTGTTCGCCATCGCAACCCTAGGGCCACATTTGGGGTGTGAAGATCATTCCGAGGGGCGGTGACAAGCGCCTCGGCGACCGGCGACAATGGATCTGTCCCCGGAACCCGTGACACCACGAGAGCGGGACGTTCCGTCCCTGGGGCGGGTCGCGAAAGCCCTACGCCTCGCGGGTCAGGGAGGCGCGGATCAGGGACAGGAGCTCCTCGTCGGGGAGGCCCAGGCGGCGGGATTCGGTGATCAGGCGGCGGGTCTGCGTCACGAGGCGGGCGCGGCCCGCCGGGCGTTCCCCGGTCACCACCGCCCCGCGGCCGCGGCGCAGGTCGATCAGGCCCTCCTCGCGGAGGCGCTGGTAGCCGCGCAGCACGGTGTGCACGTTCACCCCGAGCGACTCGGCGAGCTCCCGCGCCGCGGGCAGCCGTTCGCCCGCGCGGACCTCGCCCTCGGCGATCGCCCCGCGGACGGCCGCCGCGATCTGGTCGCCGAGGGGGAGCGGCGACGCGGGGTCGACGCGGATCAGCATGTCAGTCCTCCGGGGCGCCGGTCCCGCGCTCGCGCGCGGCGAGGGTGTTGAGCAGCGCGGCGGCGGTGTCGGCGTCGTCCACCGTCACCACGAACTCCTTGCCGCCCGCGAGGTGGACGCACACCGCGGTGCCGGACCGCAGCACCCAGCCGCTCGCGCCGGGGCGTACGCGGTAGCCCCAGCCGCCGAAGTCCCCCAGCGGGTGGATCTCGCGGACCGTGGCCTCCTCGACGCGGGCCAGGGGAATGGTCGTACGGGGGCGTGGCAGCAGCAGGGAGGAGACGGTGAGGCCGCGCCGGTCCACGGTCACCCGGACGCCGGTGAACACCGCGCAGACGGCGCCGGTGGCGAGCGTGGGGGACGCGGCGTCCCAGCCCATCGTGCAGCCGAGGACGACGCCCAGGGCGACGACCGCCGCGCTCACGAGCGGCACCGCCGGGGCCCGTACGGTGCGCGTCCAGACGGCCGCCTCGCCGTCGGCGAGGGGCAGGCGGGCCGCTGCGGCGGAGGGCGCCCGCTCGGCCGGTGGGGGCGGTGCGCCGGCGCCGGCCAGCAGCCAGCCGAGCGCGGCCGCCGCGCCCGGCACGGCGAAGGCGAGCGCGATCTGCCCCGCCGGCAGCGTGACCGCCGCCGGGTCGTCGGCGCCGGCGTTGGCCGGGAGCGTGGCCACCCCCAGAAAAGCGATCAGCGCGGCGACCGCGAACGATCCGGTCGCCAGCCCGCGTTGGGCACCCGGCGAGGTGCGCGTCGCGTACGTGAACACGGCGAACACCACCGCGCCGACCGCGAGCAGCGCCACGAGCGTGGTGAGGAAGGCTTCCGTGCCGGTGTAGCCGTCGGCGCCGCCGCCGGCCCCGAAATGCGTGGCGAGCCGACGCGGCAGCCGCTCCCGCAGCGTGGCGTACGTGGTGAGCAGGGCGGCGAGCGCGATCACGAACGGCGCGCCGGTCAGCAGTAACGCACGTCGCCGCAACGCCCTATGACGGTCCATGAACACCTCCCATATTCGTATCACGCTAGAACAATGAGCATGGACCGCGCCAGAGGGTCACCCGCGGCGAGGGGCCGGCGGCCGGGTCCGGGAACGGCGATGCCCCGCCGGGCGAGGCGCCCGGCGGGGCATCGGTGACGGCGCGTCAGGCGCCGTCAGGTGAAGCGGGAAAGACCTCAGTGCTTGAGGGGCGAGCCCGTCAGCTGCCAGGTCTGGGCGCCCTTGGCGTCGCCCTCCAGGTCGTACGTGATGGTCGCGTCGCCCGACCAGTACGCGGCCGGGTCGAACGTCGTCCACGGCGAGACACAGGTCGGGCCGTCGGAGGAGCGGCCGTACTCCTTGTTGAGGTTCGCGGTGAAGTCGCAGGTGAGGCTGTTCACCACGGAGTCCGCGCCGGACGAGGTCGCGCGGCGCTCCAGGCGGCTGTCCACCTTGACGGAGGTCCAGCGCTTGCCGAAGTCCTCGACCTGGTCGACGTCGATCTGCCAGTGCAGGGTGACCGACGAGCGGATCTTGCCGGCGCTGGTCTCCGAGCAGACCTCGGCGATCAGCGTGGTGTCCGGCTTCTTGCCGGGCAGGTCGAGCGAGAGCGTCTGGAGGTTGGTGCACGGGCCGGGCGCGGCCGCGGCGGTGTGCGTGGTCATGGAGACGCCGGTCAGGGCGGTGCCCGTGAGGGCGACGGCCATGAGTCGGTGCATCGAGCGCTTCATTGTTCTCCCCTGGTCAAAAAAGCGTCACGAGTGCCGTAGTGCTGAGTCGGTGTCGGTGGATGTCCCCCCACGTCCCCCATGGTCGGCGCCGCAGCTCATCGTGCACATACATGGAGCAACGAGACAGTAGCAGAACATGTGTTCGCCCCCGGGGAGTGTGGCGGACGGCACGTCCGGCGACACGGCCGAGGCCCCGCCGCGGAGCGCGACGGGGCCTCGGGGAAGCGCGGGTCGACCAGGGTCACTCGCGTGGCTCGACCAGGGTCACTCGGCGGCGCCGAAGCGCTCCCGGTACGCCTCCAGGTCTTCCTCCGTGATCTTCGCGAAGAGCACCGGCGGCACCGTGAACGGCGTGCCCGCCGGCACGGAGGCGAGCGCGCGCGCCTCGTCCGCGCCCACCCACGCCGCCGTGTCGTCGGCCAGCGCGAACGCCGACCGCATCGCCGCGGCGGAGGCCGGGATGAACGGCTCGGACACCACGGCGTAGAGGTGGATGAGGTTCATCGCCGTGCGCAGCGTGAGCGCCGCGGCGTCCTGGTCGGTCTTGATCTCCAGCCAGGGGGCCTTCTCCTCCAGGTAGGAGTTGCCCGCGCTCCACAGGGCCCGCAGCGACGCCGCCGCCTTGCGGAACTGGAGGGCGTCCATGTGGCCCTCGTACTCGGCCAGCAGCCGGGCGATCTCCTCGCCCAGGCGCGCCTCGGCCTCCCCGGCCGGGCCGCCCTCCGGCACCGCGTCGCCGAAGCGCTTGCGGGAGAAGGACAGGACGCGGTTGACGAAGTTGCCGAGCGTGTCCGCCAGGTCCTTGTTCACCGTGGCCGTGAAGTGCTCCCAGGTGAAGGACGTGTCGTCCGACTCGGGGGCGTTCGCCATCAGGAAGTAGCGCCAGTAGTCGGCCGGCAGCAGCTCCAGCGCGGCGTCGGTGAAGACCCCGCGCCGCTGCGAGGTGGAGAACTTGCCGCCGTAGTACGTCAGCCAGTTGAACGCCTTGACGTAGTCGACTTTCTTCCAGGCGTCCCGGGTGCCGAGCAGCGTCGCCGGGAACATCACCGTGTGGAAGGGGACGTTGTCCTTGGCCATGAACTGGGTGTAGCGAACGGTGTCGTCCGCCTCGTACCACCACGACTTCCAGTCGCGGTTCGCCGGGTCCTGGTCCGCCCACTCCTTGGTGGCGCCGATGTACTCGATCGGCGCGTCGAACCAGACGTAGAAGACCTTGCCCTCGGCGGCCAGCTCCGGCCAGGTGTCGGCCGGCACCGGGACGCCCCAGTCCAGGTCGCGGGTGATGGCGCGGTCCTGGAGGCCCTCGGTGAGCCACTTGCGGGCGATGGAGGAGGCGAGCGTCGGCCAGTCCCTGCCGTGCTCCTCGACCCACGCCTCGACCTCGCCGGCCAGCGCCGACTGGAGGAGGAAGAGGTGGGTGGTCTCGCGGACCTCCAGGTCGCTGCTGCCGCTGATCGCGGAGCGGGCGTCGATCAGGTCCGTGGGGTCGAGCACGCGGGTGCAGTTCTCGCACTGGTCGCCGCGCGCCTTGTCGTAGCCGCAGTGCGGGCAGGTGCCCTCGATGTAGCGGTCCGGCAGGAAGCGGCCGTCGGTGTTGGAGTACACCTGGCGGATCGAGCGCTCCTCGATGAAACCGTTCGCCTTGAGCTCGCGGGCGATCTCCTGGGTGATCTCCCGGTTCTGCTCGGAGGAGCTGCGGCCGAAGTGGTCGAAGGCGAGCGCGAAGCCGTCGTAGATCGCCTTCTGGGCGTCGTGCGCCTGCCCGCAGAACGTGTCCACCGGCACGCCCTGCTCCTTGGCGGCCAGCTCGGCGGGGGTGCCGTGCTCGTCGGTGGCGCAGATGTAGAGCACGTCGTGGCCGCGCTGGCGCAGATAGCGGGCGTAGACATCGGCCGGGAGCATGGACCCCACCATGTTGCCCAGGTGCTTGATCCCGTTGATGTACGGAAGGGCGCTGGTGATGAGGTGTCGAGCCATTGCCGGCTGCTCCCAAGTCGTTACGCGGAGTAAGGATTTGATCTACGGACCGTCAATATCGTATCCGAAGGGCCCCGGGTGGCCGCGCGGCCTTTTTCCCGGGGCCCCTCGTTCGGTGGCCGGTCGGCGGTCGGCGGTCGGCGATCGGTGGCCGGCGGCCGTGGCTGGTGGTGGCCTCGGCGTCAGTCGGCGGACGGCCGGGGCAGGATGCCGGCCCGCTCGACCTCCTCCAGCCACTCCGGGAACTCCACCATCAGCTCGCGGTAGAGCTCCGCGTCGGGGAGCAGCAGCGGATCGGGGCCGGCGTGGAAGAAGCCCGTGTTGTCCACGGGGCGGCGCTCGGGCACGGCCAGGTCGTCGAGCCGGCGCAGGAAGTCGAACCCCTTGCCCTCCGGGTCGCCGAAGCCCACGAACTGCCAGAAGATCGGCAGTCCGGCCGCCTCGCAGAGCGCCCGCTCGGCGGCGGGCCGGCTGGTGGGCGCGCCGTCCGTCTGGAAGATCACGAACGCGGGGTCGGTGGCGCCGGACCGCTTGTAGTGGTCGACGACGGCCTCGATGGCCCAGTGGTAGTTCGTACGGCCCATGTGGCCGAGGCCGGAGTGGAGTTCCTCGACGCGGCCCGCGTACGCGTCGAGGGAGAGGTCGGCGGTGCCGTCGACGTCGGTGGAGAAGAAGACGACCGGGACGACGCCGTCGTCGTCCAGGTTCGCGGAGAGCGCGAGGGCCTGCTCGGCGAGGTGCTGGACGGTGCCGTCCTTGTAGTAGCGGCGCATGGAGCCGGAGCGGTCCAGGACGAGGTAGACGGCGGCGCGCCGGCCCGCCAGGCCCTGCCGGCGCAGGGTCGTCCCCGCGGTCTTGTAGAGGCTGACCAGCCCGGGGGCGGTGGACTCCAGCTTCTCCAGCGAGAGGGCGGGCTCGCCTCCGGCGGGGGCGGTGGCCTGCACGGTGGCGGCCTCTGCGGGGGCGGCCTCCACCGGGGTGGCCTGTACGGCGGTGGGCCGCGCCGCGGTGGTCTCCGTGGCGGTGCGAGCCTCCGGAAGCAGGCCACCGCGCTCCGCCCGCTGCTCGCCCCCGCCCGCGGCGCGGCCGCCGTCGCCCGTGGCGCCGTCACCCGTGGTGCGATCGCCCTCGCCCGCCGCGGGAGCCGTCGAGGCGGACGCCGGCGCTTCCTCGCGGGGGCGGGGGACCTCCGCCGGTGCGGTCGTCTCCGGCGAGGCCGTCGTCGCCTCCGCCTCCGTCTCCGCGCGCGAGCGTCCGAACACAGTGCGCAGAAGATCTCGAATGCCCATGGGGAGCCCCTTCCCGTGTGTCGGTTGTGAGGTATGTCCGAGGCGCGGGAATCGTCCCTGACCAGGGCGGACACGTAAGGCTAGCGGGCGGGGGCGAGCAGCGGGCGGAGCGCGGTGGCCTGCTTCCGGA
>NZ_JBPQTV010000020.1:0-41011 GCF_051386515.1 Streptomyces sp. URMC 123
CAGGTCGCACTCCGCGAACCGCTCCGCGAGATGGGGCGCGGAGCGCTGGTAATCGATCACGCACTCGGCGACCGTCCCCCAGAACCCGTCCTCGTCGAGCAGCCCGGCCGCGTCGAACAGCGCGCCGAGATACCGGAAGAAGCCGTCGAAGACGTCCGTCAGGATCGCCAGCGCCTGGTACTCGCCGGACATGACGGACCGGATGCGCTCCAGTTCGGGCGGCAGCGGGGCGTCGGCGTCCATCAGCACGACCTCCTCGCCCGTGTCCTTGAGGAACGCCCGGCGCGGCACGCCGTTCTCCAGCACCAGGATGACGTTCTCGCCGTGCGGCATGAACGCCAGGCCGTAGGCGTGGAAGCAGTGCAGCAGCGGGGTGAGGTAGGCGTCGAGGTAGCGGCGCAGCCAGGCGGCCGGTGACAGGCCGGACTCAGCGATGAGCGCGCCCACCAAGGGGTCGCCGTGCGCGTCGACATGGAGCAGCGAGGCCATGGTGGCCAGCCGCTGCCCCGGCTCCAGCGTCGGCACCGGGCTCTCCCGCCACAGCGCCGCGAGCATCTTGCGGTACGGGTGCCCCGGCGGGGTGACGGCGTTGTAGTGCTCGTGGTGGTACCCGACGGCCGCCTGTTCCCGGATGATCGAGAAGCCGGCCCGCCGCAGCACCTCGTCACCGGCGACGAGCGCGGCCACCCAGTCGTTGATCGCCGGGGTGGCCCTCATGTACTCGGCGGACAGGCCCCGGACGAACCCCATGTTGACCACGGACAGCGCCGTCTTCACATAGCGCCTGGCCGGGTCGGTGGTGTTGAAGAAGGTGCGGACGGACTGCTGGGCCCGGTAGGCGTCGTCGCCGTGGCCGAGGCAGACGAGCCGGCGGCGGGCGATCTCCCCGGCGAAGGTCACCGACAGCCTGTTCCACCACTGCCAGGGGTGCACGGGGATGAGGTGGACGTCGTCGAGGCCGAGGCCGTGGCGCGCGAGTGTCCCGGCGAAGCGGTCGAGGACGGCGTCGTCCAGCTCGGAGCGGATCAGCCCGTCGTAGTCCAGGTCCGCGCAGGAGGTGAAGGTGGAGTGCTCCCGCAGCGCGGCCAGCCACACCAGGCGCACGGGCACGCCCGCCTCGGGGGCGAACCGCCGGCTCTCGAAGCCGTCGAAGCCGATGCGGCCGCTGTTGGCGACGAAACAGGGGTGGCCCTCGGTCATCCCGGCCTCGATGTCCTGGAAGTCCGCGCGGGCGAGCTCCGCCGCCGGGGGCCGCGGCGCGGCGAGGGAGCGGGCGCGGGCCGCGAGGGTGGAGGCGATCTCCTCCAGGTACACGGGCAGGATCGCGTCGCTCAGCCCGAGGGTCTCCCGCAGCTCGACGAAGAAGTCCATCGCGTCCAGCGGCAGTTCACGCCCGCCCCGGTGGCGGCTGAGGGTGTCGGCGTCGATCGCCCAGTGGTCGAGGGCGAGGACGCGGGCGGCGAAGCGGTAGGTGACGCTCCGGTCGTCGCTGTCGACCGCGTAGCGGCCGTCGCCCTCGGGGCGGGGGGCGAGCAGCCGCTCATGGGAGAACTCGGCGAGGGCCTTGCGGACCAGCAGCCGGTTGGCGGCGCCCCACGAGACGGGGTCCGGCACGGGCGCCTGCGCGGGCCCGGGGCCCGGTGCGGGTACGGGTACGGGCGCGGCATTCGGTACGAGTTCGGGGCCCGGTACGGGTTCGGGCGCGGCATTCGGTACGAGTTCGGGGCCCGGTACGGGTACGGGCGCGGACGCGGGGGCGCTCATCGGGCCTCCGCCGTCGGGGCGTGCTCGTCCAGCGACCGCCGGAACCCGGTGACCACCGCCTGGACGGTGTGCTCGTCGTGCCGGTGCGCCTCGTAGTACAGACCGCCGGTGAGCCGGTCGCCCTCGGCCCGCAGATCGAGGAAGAGCGTGGCGGCGCTGGCGCGGGCCGCCTGGGGGGAGGCGTAGCGCAGCGGCGGCACCGTGCGCGGGTACGCGCGGAGCCGGGCGTCCAGGCCGTGGAACGGCAGCCGGTCGATCGGCCGGTCGAGGAAGAGGCCGGTGACCCCGCTGAGCCGGAACTCCACCTGTGCCAGGGAGCTGCGGTAGAAGGCGTCGTCGCCCTCGCGGCCCAGCAGCGTGGTGGCGAGCCGCCCGTAGGGCACCTCGACGGCGTCCGTGGACGCCTCCTTGACCAGGGCGTTGACATGCCGGGCGAGGTCGTCCGGGGAGGGCTGCCGCAGGTCGACGGGGAAGCCCACCATGTTGCAGAACAGGCCGAGGGCGGTGGCGGAGCCCGGCCGGGTGCGCCCGTGCGCGAGGGTCGAGCAGACGAGGCGGTCGCGCTCGTACACGGCGCCGACCGCGCGGGCGAGCGCGGCGAGCAGCAGGGAGTAGAGGGTGACGCGCCGGCGGCGGGCGGCGCTCCGCAGCCGGCGGATGTCGTCGAACGCGAACTCGACGGGGACGCTCCGGTAGTCGGCCGCCAGCGGGTGGGTGGCCCCGGGGCGGCCGGGCAGCGTCTCGGTGGCGCCGTGGTCGCGGAGCCGGTCCGCCCAGGCGGCGAGCCGGGCCTCGGTGCCGGCGAGGGCCTCCGGGGTGTTCTCCCGCCGGATGAGGTCGACGTAGCTGAAGGGCGCGGGCGCCGGCGCCGGGGTGTGCCCGGGGTCGACGCGCCGGTTGTAGGCGTCGGCCAGCTGGGCCAGGAGGGCCGGGCCGCTGGCACCGTCGAAGACCAGGTGGTGGAAGCCGAGCACCAGCACGTGGTCGTCCGGGGAGAGCCGCACCAGCGTCGGCCGGGTCAGCTGGCGGGTGAACTCGAACGGCCGGTCCGCGACCTCCCGGACGGCCTCGGGGGCGCCGCGGCCGTCGGTGACCGTCACCACCTCCAGCGGGAACGGCTCGGGGCACAGCTCCTGGCGCGGACGTACCACGGACAGCGGCGGGGCCCCGGTGTCCACCAGCCGCAGGCGCAGCGCGTCGTGCCGCGTCTGGATCTCGGCGAGCGCGTCGCGCAGGGCCCCGGTGTCCAACGGGCCGCGCAGGTGCGCCATTTCCGTCAGATCGATGGAGAACGAGGTGGGGGAATAGCTGCGGGTCCACTCCCAGCACCAGTCCTGCCGGGTGGACAGGGGCAATCCGGTGACCGCCGACGCCACTTCCTCGGTCATGGGCTCCTGCCTTCCGAAATAGTGGCCCCTTTGTGGCCGCTTTGTGGCCGCGCGACAACGCCCGGTGACGGCACGGGCGGTACGCGACAAGGCCGGTTCGGCCGAATTGCCGCCGCAGTTGTCCAGGTGGGAGGCGTCGAGACTATCAGCCCCCGCTTACCGGTAGTTGGGCAGGTCAGGGCCGTTGGAGCGCGGTTGACACCCGAAGAGGCGGTCGAATAGGGTCCAACGGATCTCGCCGAGGCGTTAACCAGCAATACCCGGAACAGGTTTGAAAATGCACAGTGGAGAAGGTTCCATGCGCGACGTCAACGCTCTTTTGGACGACCTGGCCGGGGACGCGGAAATTCAGCGCGAGTGGGAGTTGAATCCCACCGAGGTGGCCCGGCGTTATGCGCTGACCGACACCCAGCGGCAGGCGCTGCTCGACGGTGACGTGGAGGCGCTGATCGGCGAGGGCCTGGCCGAGCGCCACGTCCAGCAGATGCGCGTCAGCTGGTGATCCCGGGCCCGAGAGGCCTGTCGGCAGCCCGCCGCGGCAGTATCTGAGAGGGAAACGCACACCGTGTTGGTCACCACGCTCGGGTCCTCGGGACTCCGGGTGCCACGAGTCGCGGTGGGCTGTGGCCGGTTCGGCACCGATGTCCGGGGCGCCGACGCGACGGCCGTCGTCCACGCCGCGTACGACGCGGGCCTGACCTTCTTCGACACCGCGGACTCCTACGGTGACGGCGAGAGCGAACGGCTGCTGGGCAGGGCCCTGGCCGGCCGGCGCGACCGGTGTGTCGTGGCGACCAAGTTCCGGCACGCCGGCCCGTACCCGGGCGCGAGCCGCAAGAGCGTCCGCACCGCGGTCGAGGGCAGCCTGAGGCGGCTCGGCTGCGACTATCTGGATCTCTACCAGCTCCACGCCCCCGATCCCGCCACCCCCGTCGCCGAGACGCTCGACGCCCTCCAGGACCTGGTGCGGCAGGGCAAGGTCCTCTACTACGGCCTGTGCAACGTGCGGGCCTGGCAGCTCGTCGAGGCCCAGCACGTGGCGCGGGCGGCGGGTGGCGCGGCGGTCACCAGCGTGCAGGCACAGCTCAATCTCGTCGAGCGGGCCCGGCTGGAGGACCTGCGCCAGGTGGCCGGCCCGTACGGCACCGGGCTGCTGGCGGCGTCACCGCTCGCCCGCGGCCTGTTCGGCGGCCGGTACGACCGGGAGCGCCCGCCCCCGCCCGGCCATCCGCTGCGCACGTCCAAGGGCGTCGGCTACTGGGGGCCCGAGGGGTTCGCCGCGCTGGAGCGGGTCCGCCGCGTGGCCGCCGACCTCGGGCTGTCGCCGGCGCGGACGGCGCTGGGCGCCCTGCTCGCCCACCGCGAGGTGTCCGCCGTCGTCGTCGGCGGCTCCTCCCCCGAGCAGATCCGCGACGCCGCCGGGACCGACCCGGCGGAGCTGGCGGAGTCCGACGTCCGCTACCTCCTCGGGCTGACCGATCGGCGCTGACCGCGTCTCACCGCCGCTCCCGTCCCGCCGCCGCTCCCGTCCCGCCACTGCTCCCGTCCGTCGCCGTCCCGCTGTGCGGGCCGGCGCGCACGGACGCCGACGCCTCGACCTTCCGAAGGGCACGCCGATGACCAACATGATCGACCTGGACGCGCTGGGCTCCGCCGAGATGCGCACCGACCCGTTCCCGTGGGCGTTCTACGGGAACGCGCTGCGCGATCCGCAGGCGCTGATCGACGCGTTCCCCACGACGGGCTTCGAGTGGCACTCGCAGCGCCGCATCCTGGAGACGCTGGGCCGGCGCGGCACCGACGCCTGGTACCAGCACAACGTGGCGACGCGGGCGCTGCTGGAGCTGGGCGAGACCCGCCCCCACGAGCCGGCCGAACTCGACGACCGCTGGCTGGCGGTGGTGGACGACCTGCTGTCCCCCGAGTACCGGGAGCGGCTGAGCGACGTCACGGGCGTCGACGTGCGCCCGCTGCGCATGCAGGCGCACTTCTGGCGGTTCGACGAGGGCGCGTTCTTCCAGCCGCACGTGGACAAGCCCCACAAGATCGTCACGCATCTGATGTACCTGACGGAGAACTGGACCGAGGACCTGGGCGGCTGCTTCCGGGTGCTGGGCTCGAACGACCCTCAGGACGTGCACACGGAGATCCCGCCGCTGCCGAACAACGCCATCGTGCTGCGGCGCACCGACAACGCCTGGCACTCGGTGTCGGCGATCCCGCGGGGCCAGCAGCGCTCCCGCAAGCTGCTCCAGGTCTGGTTCTGGGGCGAGTGAGCACTCCCCCCGGCCCCACTCCCCTTCCGAGGACATCCATGCCGCGTGTTCAGCGGCCCGGCGGCAAGGTCCGCTGGGCCGGCTCCGCCGAGGAGTACGCCGGTCTGGCCGCCGCGGCCGGCCCGGACCTCGTCCCCTGTCTGCTGCCGTCGTCGCCGGCCAAGCGGCGGCTGTGGCGCGAGGTGCTCGACGGCCGTGACGAGCCGGTGGCCGTCGCCCCCGCCACCGCGCCATCGGCCGATGGCGCCCCCGTACCCGCGCCCCCGGCCGGTGACGCCCCCGCGGCCGCCGGCTGCGCGGTGATCGGCTGGGGCGGGCCGGCGCGCACCGCGGCGAGCGTGTACGCGGCCGTGTCGGGGGCCTCCCTGACGCTCCGCTCCGATCTGGACGGGGTCGTGGACGCGCTGGCGCGCTGCGGCGAGCCGCACGCCGTGGTGATCGCCCCGGCGGCGGACCTGACCGTGGCGGCGCTCGTCCGCCTGTCCGCCGCCGCCGCGGACGCGGGCACCTCCGTGGGGTTCCTGTGCGGCCGGGACGAGGCGGCCCTGTCGTACGCCGTCGCCAAGGCGCTGCTGCGCCCGGGCGGGGAGCTCTCGGGCGTGGACGTGTTCGACGCGCCCTCGCACCGGCAGGAGGAGAACGCCGGGGAACCCGCGGCCGAGCTGGGCGCCCGGCTGCGCCGGCCCGCGCTGGTCAAGGTGCTGCGCAGCCACGGCGAGGGCGGGCACGCCAAGCTGCCCGGCGTGGTGGTGTGCGGGCTGCTCGACGAGACCGAGTTCCCCGAGGTGCCGGCGCACGGGTGCCGCCGGGACGAGCGGGTGTGCAAGCGGGCCGAGCCGATGGGCGCGGACACCGTCTTCGGGGACGAACTGGGCGGCCACGTCACGTTCTTCCTCTGCTGCAACGGCTTCAACGTGGCCGGTGAGCTGTATCCGTCGCCGGTGTCGATGGCCCTGGCACTGGCCGAGGGGCGCTCCGGCGCCGTGGTGGCGCCGGTGCGGCCGCTCATCGTGCCCGACGAGATGCTGGAGGAGCTCCTCGCGTGCCTGGCCGAGGGCGGCGCGCTCGGCGCGGTCGTCGCCCGGCTCAACGCGCTGAGCGCCCGCATCGGGCAGCCGCACGCGTTCGTGCTGCACGGCGACCCGCGGACCGTCGTCGCGGCCCGTGCGGCCGGGGCGCCCCGGCCGGCCGCCGACGGCGACGGCGGGACGCACCGGTCGGACGCCTCGGACACGTCGAACGGGCCGGACCGGTCGGACGGGCCGGACGGGTCGGAGGAAGCCGAGGCCGCCCGCCGGCGCGCGGAGGTCCAGGACTGGCTGGTGGAGCTGCTGGCGCGGGCCGAGCGCGGCCGCCGGCTGCTGCGCTCGGCCCGCGCCTGGCTCGGCGAGCGCGGCGCGCCCCTCACCGAGCCCCTGGTGGAGCGGTTCGAGCGGCTCGAACGCTCCGCGCTCAACAGCCTGAAGTGGGTGGAGAAGAGCCCGGAGGGCGAGCCGCTGCGCCGGCTGCTGCGCACCACCGCGCTGCTGCGGCTCGCCGTGCCGGCGTGGGACCGCGCCGTGGGCCGGCTCGCGCTCGACGCCCGGGAGACGCTCGACGCCTTCGACCTCGGCCACTACGACCAGGCGCCGCTCGGCATCCTGGCCGGTGGCCCCTGCGGGCGCTGCGGCACCCCCGTCGAGCTGCACCGCTTCGGCCGGGGCGAGCCCGCCGACGCGCTGCGGGTGGCCGAACTGTGCCTGGTGTGCGGGCCGCTGGCCGAGTACCGGGCGGGGGGCCTCGCGCTCGCCGCCGAGTCGTACCCCCGTACCGGCCGGCCCGGTGGCGGGGACTTCCGGCTGCGGGTGCGCCTCACGGCCCCGGACACCGCCGTGGCCGGCACCGTACAGCTGTATCTGCGGTTCTTCGACAAGGCCAACGGCGTCTGTGTGCACGAGGAGGAGCGGGCCGTGCCCGCCCGCGACCAGCTCGTCGACTTCTCCTTCCCGCTGCCGCACGACCTGGGGGTCGATCTGCACAGCGTGCGGCTGGTGGCGGCCTCGGCGTTCGACCTGGCGTATCTGCGGGTGCGGTTCGTCGGCCTGCCGGACGGCCTGCCCGATGGGCTCTCCGACGAGCTCCCCGGCGGGCCCGGGGCCGCCGGCCCGGCGGAGGTGACCGCGCGATGAGCGGGACGAACACGCCGGCCGCGCCCGGCGCGACGACCGCGCCGGTGACCGCGCCGATGACCCCGTCGCCTGCGGGCCACCGCCCGGGCGCCGCCTCCGAGCTGCGCCTGAACGGCACCATCGAGACCCCCGCGTTCCTCGGCGAGCGCGGCGCCTCGATCTTCGCGTGTCTGCACCGCCCGGCCGGCGAGCCGTCCGGTCTGGTCGTCATCTGCTCCTCGATCGGGGCCGAGTGGAAGTACAACTACCGGCGCGAGGTGCTGCTCGCCCGGCTCGCCGCCGAGCGGGGGCTGGCCGCCGTGCGCTTCCACTACCTGGGCGTGGGCCACAGCGACGACGGCGAGGAGGGCTTCGACCGCATGGTGGCCGACGCCCGGCTCGCCGAGCGCTGGGCGCTCGACGCCTCCGGCGCCCGTGACTCGGTGTTCTTCGGCACGAAGTTCGGCGCGCTGGTGGCCGCCGCGGCCGGCCGGCCCGGCGCCCGCCCGCTGGCCGTGTGGGGCGCCCCGCGCTCCGGGGCCGACTACTTCCGGACGCTGCTGCGCGTGGGCCAGGCGGGCCGGCTCGCCGCCGGCATCACCGGCTCCGACGACCCGCGCAGCGCCCTGGAGTCGGGTGCCCCGGCCGACATCGTCGGCTACACCGTGCACCCGGCGCTCTACGCCTCCGCCCTGGAGCTGTCGTTCGACGGCGAGCTGGGCGCGGAGCCCCGGAAGCTGCGCCTGGTGGAGATCGCGGCGGGCGAGCGGGCCCGCCGGGCGCTGGAGCGGCGGGGCGAGGAGCTGCGGGGTCGCGGCTTCGCGGTGTCCACCGCGTGTCTGGAGGAGGACGGGTCCTGGTGGCTGCACAACCCGCGGTGGGAGCCGGAGGAGGGGCGGCCGTCGGTGCGCTCCCTGGTGGAGGAGACCGTGACCTGGCTGGAGTCGGCGGCGGGGAGGGCGCGGTGAACGGGCCCGCGACCGCGTACGACGAGCGCCCCTGCTATCTGGACGCGGACGGGGAGCGGCTGTTCGCCGTCGTGACCGAGCCCGTCGGCGAGCCCAGCGGCACCGGCGTGCTGCTGCTGTCGGGCGGCGTCTATGTGCTGTCCACCAACCGCAACCGGATGTTCGTCACGCTCGCGCGGCGGCTCGCCGGCCGCGGCCACCGGGTGCTGCGGCTGGACTACCGCGGGGTCGGCGAGAGCACCGGGGTCATCTCCGACTACGCGCTCGACTCCCCGAACCCGGCCGATGTGAGCGCCGCGGTGGCGTGTCTGACCGAGGCCGGGTCGCGCCGGATCGCCGCCGTGGGCTCCTGCTTCGGCGCCCGGGCCGCCCTGCACACGCTGGCCGGCCACCCCGCGCTGGAGTCGCTGGTGCTGCTCTCCCCGCCGGTCGGCGACGCGGGCCGGGGCGAGGCGGCGACCCTCGACGAGGTGGGCCCGCTTTTCCTGGACCGGCTGCGGACGCTGCGGGACCGCCGGGTGCCGACCCTGCTGTTCTACGGCGAGGAGGACCCCTCCCACCGCGACGTCCGGATGGCGTCGGCCGGGCCGCTGGGCGAGCTCCTGGCCCCCGGCTCCCCGCTGACCGTGCGGACCGTGCCCGGCCAGGCCCACGGCCTGCAACGGGTGTCGGCGCAGGAGGCGTTCACGGCGGCGGCCCTCGACTGGCTGGACCGGTCGGCGCCCGCCGCCGCGCCGGGCGAGGAAGGGGTGCGGCGATGACGCGGGTGCTGAGTGACGCGTGGTCGCGGCGCACCGCCCACGACCACCCCTATCGCTGGCTGAGCACCGAGCCGGGCGAGCTCTTCGACGCGCGGGTCGCGCGGGAGCTGGCCGCGTCGTTCCCCGTCGACGGGTTCACCCGGCGGGACCGGGCCGACCGGGCCCGCGGCAAGACCTACCGCAACTACTCCCGCCAGCTGTTCGGGCCGGGCACGGACGCCGCCGCGCCGCCGCTGCCGGGGCTGTGGCAGGACCTGCTGGACGACGTGCTGAGCGAGGAGTACCGCCGGCGCGTGGCGACGGTCCTCGGGCAGGAGCAGGCGGCCGAGGTGGAGGTGCGGCTGGTGCGGCACGCCCCGGGCGACTGGCTGGAGCCGCACACCGACCGCGACGACAAGCTGTTCAGCCACATCGTGTACTTCAACGCCGAGTGGCGCCCGGAGTGGGGCGGCTGTCTGGACATCCTGGGCGGCCCGGACCCCGCCTCGGTCGTGGGCAGCGTCGTGCCCCGGCTGGGCGCGTCCGCGCTGCTCGCCCAGGCGCCGAACTCCTGGCACCAGGTCGCCCGGGTGTCGGACGGCTCGGCGGCCGCCCGGATGTCGCTGCTCGTCCACGGGCTGCGCCCATGACGCGGTCCACGCGGCCCATGCCCGCCAGCACGCCCCCGGCCTCGGCCGGCGCCGACCGCCCGGTGCGCCGGCTGCTCGTCCTGGGCTCCCCCGGTTCGGGCAAGACGACCCTGACGAAGGCGCTCTCGGCGGCGACCGGCCTGCCGGCGCGCCATCTCGACGACGAGTACTGGGAGGCCGGCTGGGGCCGGCCCCGCCCCGAGACCTGGGAGCGGCGGCTCGACGCGCTGACCGCGGCCGAGCGCTGGATCATTGACGGCAACTACCTGCCGACCATCGAGCGCCGGGCGCCGCGCGCGGACCTCGTGCTGCTGCTGGACGCGCCCACGGCGACCTGTCTGTTCCGGGTGGTCGCGCGCGCCCGCCGGATCGGGGCCGGCGACCTGACGGCGCTGCCCGCCCGGGTGCGCGCCGAGGCCGCGGCCGGCGTCCCGGTGCGGGCCACGCGCGACTTCCTGCCGCTGCTGCGCATGGTGCTGCGGTTCCGCAGCCGGGACTGGTGGCGCGGCGTCGAGCGGGTGCGGGCGAGCAGTGCCGCCCCGCTGCTCGTCGCCGTCGCCCCGGGCCCGTTCGGCTCGCGCGTGGCCGCGGTACGGCGCCGGCTGCGCGCCCGGGGCGTCGCCGCCACGGTGCTTCCCCTGGGGGAGGCACGGGAGGCGGTCCGCCGTCTCACCACGACCACCACCACCTGCCGGGCCGCGGGGCGTCACGGCACCGAAGGAGGAGTACGGCCATGAAGATCCTTGTGTGTTGGCCACCGCACGTCCCCAGTTACTTCAACGCGGGCCACCATCTGCCGGTGTTCTCCGTCTCGGCCTATCTGCGCTCGCTCGGGCACGAGGTCGACGCGGTCGACGGCGGCGCGCTGAACCAGTCCTGGAAGGAGTTCGCCGACCGGCTCTTCCAGGGCGACTACGACCTGGTGGTGCTGGTCAACGACTTCGACGTGGTCGAGGGGGTGCGGCGGGCCGCCGACTACGCGCGCGCCCTGCTGCCGGACGCCGCGGTGATGACGGTCGGCCGGCTGAGCCACCAGAACCCCGGCTTCTTCGAGCGCCTGGAGCTCGACGCCGTGGCCCACAGCGGCGACTACGAGGCGGCCGTCGAGGAGACGGTCCGCTGGCTGGAGGCCGGGCGCCCCGACGGGCCGGGCCCGGCCGGGGTGGCCGTGCGCACCGCCTCCGGCTGGCAGCCGCCGGCCCGCCCGGGCACCTGGCTCCCGGCCGACCGGTGGGTGCTCCCCGACGTGCGGGAGATCCCGTACTCCCGGTACGAGAACCTCTACCGCCGGGACGAGAGCAAGTTCTGCGGCATACCGGAGCGGCGCGAGCTGGTCGTGCCGGTCGCCCGGGGCTGCCCGGTCGGCTGCGACTTCTGCGACGTGCCCACCATGCAGGGGCTGCGCGAGCGCCGGCTCGACGTCCCCCGGGTCGTCGACTACATCAGGCGGTCCTTCGCCGACCACCCGTTCGAGTACGTCGCGTTCTACGCCCCGACGTTCACCCTGAACAAGCGCTGGGTGCTGGAGCTGTGCGACACCCTGGACGCCGAGCCGCGCCGCTACCCGTGGAAGTGCGCGACGACCATGCACCACCTCGACGAGAACCTCGTCGCCCGGATGGCGCGGGCCGGGTGCGTGCGCATCAGCGTGGGCGTGGAGACCTTCGAGGACGAGGGCGCGGGCGAGCTGCCGAGGATCAAGCAGTCCCCCCGCCGCCGGTTCGAGGAGCTCTCGTCGTGGTGCGCCGAGCACGGCGTCGAGCTGAACTGCTTCCTGATCGTCGGCCTGCCGGGCACCACCCCGGAGGGCACCCGCCGGACCATGGAGGAGATCTCCAAGGCCGGCGCGCGGGTGCGTCCCACGCTCTACACGCCGTACGACCGGATGCGCCCGGAGATGTCCGAGCGGGAGCTCAGCGGGTTCAACCGGCAGCTGTTCGTCGACCCGGAGGAGGTGCGCGCCACCACCGGGTACGAGCCGCGGGAGTTCCTGGAGCTGCTCTACCGCGGTGACGACTACCTCACCCCCGCGACCGAACGCATCCCGACCGCGGACGCCGGATGACCGCTCCGCGCCACCTGTTCACCGGCTCGGTCGCCAACCTCCGCGACCTCGGCGGGCTGCGCACCGCGTGCGGCCGTGCCGTGCGCGGGCGCCGGCTGCTGCGCTCCTCCGCCCTGCTGTCGCTGGAGGAGCCCGTCGCCGACGCGCTGACCTCCCTGGTGGGCGGCCCCGCGGTCTACGCGGATCTGCGCACCGACCGGGAGATCGACCGCGACGGCGGACCGGACGCCCTCCTCGCCCGGGGCTGGGCGTGGCGCCGGCTGCCGGTGACGGACCTGCCGGCGGACCGCACGGTCGAGGACAGCGCGCCGGCGCGCTACCGCCGGGCGATGCCCGACTACGTGCGGGCCGCCCGCCGGGTGGCCGAGGACCTCACCGGCGGGCCGGTGGTGGTCGGCTGCTCACTGGGCAAGGACCGCACCGGGCTGGTCACCGCGCTGCTGCTGCACTGGCTGGGCGCGGCCGGCCCGGACATCGGCGCCGACTTCGAGCTGAGCAACGACCGCGTCGCCGCCGGCCGGCACCTGCTGCCGCCGCGGTGGCGCGACGTGCGGCGGGAGATCCACCCGGTGGTGGGCGCCGAGTGCGTCGCCGCCCTCGCCGTGGCGGACGCCCTCGTGCCGCCGGAGCGGGCCCGGGGGGAGTTCGCCGCGCTGCGCGCGGCGCTGCTCGTGGACGCCAAGAACATCACCGGCACCACCGACACCACCCGTGCCGGCACCGAGGAACGAGAGGAGAGCGGCGCGTGGACTTCGCGCTGACCCCCGAGCAGGAGCAGATGCGGAAGGAGGCGGCGCGGTTCGCGCGGGCCGAGCTGAACGACGGCCCGGCCGACCGCCCGTTCTCCCGCGATCTGTGGCGGCGCTGCGCCGACTTCGGGGTGCACGGCCTGCCCTTCCCCCGGGAGCTGGGCGGGCAGGGCGCCGACCTGCTCACCACCGTGCTGGTGCTGGAGGAGCTGGGGTACGGCTGCCGCGACAGCGGTCTGCTGTTCTCGCTGGGCGCCCACATGTGGTCGTGCGCGCTGCCGATCCGGCGCTTCGGCGACGACGAGCAGCGCGCCCGGTATCTGCCGCCGCTGTGCGACGGCTCGCTCATCGGCGTCCAGGCGGTGACGGAGACCGGGTCGGGCTCCGACGCGCTCGCGGTGACCACCACCGCCGAGCGCAACGGCGACCACTACGTCCTCGACGGCGTCAAGACGTTCATAACCAACGCGCCCGTCGCCGACCTCTTCGTGGTGCTCGCCCGGACCGGGGAGAGGCGGGACCCGGCGGGGCTGTGCGCCTTCGTCGTCGAGCGCGACCGGCCGGGCGTGTCCGTGAGCGAGCCCGTCGAGAAGCTGGGGCTGCGCTCCTCCCCCATGGGCGAGGTCGTCCTGGACGGCTGCCGGGTGCCGGCGTCGGCGCTGCTCGGCGGCCCCGGTGCGGGCATGACGGTGTTCAACACCACGCTGGAGTGGGAGCGCAGCTTCATCCTCGCCGGCGCGGTGGGCACCCTGCGCCGGCAGCTGGAGGAGTCGGTCGAGCACGCGCGCGGGCACGTCCGGTTCGGGGCGCCGATCGGCCGCAACCAGTCGGTCGCCAACCGCATCGCGGACATGCGGGTCCGGCTGGAGGCCGCCCGGCTGATGCTGTACCGCCTGGCCTGGCTGAAGGACCGCGGCAAGCGCACCGGCCTGGAGTCCTCCGTCGTCAAGCTGTATCTGAGCGAGGCGCTCGTCGAGTCCAGCATGGCGGCGTTCGAGACGCACGGCGCGTACGCCTACATGTCCGGCACCGCCCAGGAGCGGGACGTGCGCGACGCCCTGGCGAGCCGGATCTACTCCGGCACCTCCGACCTCCAGCGCGTCATCATCGCGCGGATGCTGGGGCTGTGAGCACGTGACCGGCGACAACACGAGCGGCCACCGGCCGGCCCCCGGCGGGGTACTGCACGATCTGCTGCGCGAGAGCGCGGCCCGCACCCCGGACGCCGTCGCGGTGGTCGACGCCGACCGGGAGACCGGCTACGCGGAACTGGACCGCCGCTCCGACCGGGTGGCCCGGCTGCTGCTCTCGCTGGGCGTGCGCCGCGGCGAGCGGGTGGGGCTGTTCCTGGAGCGCACGGCCGACGCCCTGGCGTGCGTGTACGGCGTGCTCAAGGCCGGTGCCGCCTATGTGCCGCTGCCCTCCGGGGTCCCGGCCGCCCGGCTGCGCCGCATCACGGCCGACGCCGGGGTGCGGGTGGTGCTCGCCGGGGCCGGGGACGGCGAGCGGCTGCGCGCGGACCTGGCCGGGCCCGGCTCCCCGGTGCGCGAGGTGGTGGCCCCCGAGGCGGCCGAGGCGGCCGACGGCCTGCCCGACGAGCCGCCCCGGGTTCCCGTCGGCCCGGACGACCTGGCGTACGTGCTCTACACCTCGGGCTCCACGGGCGACCCCAAGGGCGTGATGATCACCCATGGCAACGCCCTGGCCTTCGTCCGCTGGGCCGCCGCGGAGTTCGCGCTGACCCCGGCCGACCGGCTGGCCAACCACGCCCCGCTCCACTTCGACCTGTCGGTGTTCGACGTCTTCGCCGCCGCGCTGGCCGGCGCCGCGGTGGTGCCGGTGCCCACCGGCACGGCGGCCTTCCCGACCCTGCTCGCCGCGTTCGTCCGCGACCGGCGGATCACGGTGTGGTACTCGGTGCCGTCGGTGCTGAACCTGCTGGTGTCCCGGGGCGGTCTGGGCGCCGGGGACCTGCCCGACCTGCGGCTGGTGCTGTTCGCGGGCGAGGTCTACGCGGTGCCGCGGCTGCGGCGGGCCATGGAGCTGCTGCCCGGGGCCCGGTTCTGCAATCTGTACGGGCCGACCGAGACCAACGTCTGCACCTACCACCCCGTGCCCCGCCCCCTCCCCGAGGACTGCGCGGCGCTCCCGATCGGCGTGCCCATCGCCGGGGTGGAGGTGTTCGCCGAGACCGACGACGGGCGCCGGGCCGGCGTGGACGAGCCGGGCGAGCTGTGCGTACGGGGGCCGACGGTGATGCGCGGCTACCTCGGGGACGCGCCGCGGACCGAGCGGGCCCTGCGGCCGGCCGCCGACCGGCCCGGGGTGCCGGTGTACCGCACCGGTGACGTCGTCACCCGGGACGCCGAGGGGCGCTGGCACTTCATCGGCCGGCGGGACGCGCAGATCAAGACCCGCGGCCACCGCGTCGAGCTCGGCGAGGTGGAGCGGGCCCTGCACGCCCACCCGGCGGTGCTCGAATGCGCGGTCGTGGCCGTCCCCGACGAGGCGTTCGGCCATCTGATCGCCGCCTTCGTGGTGCCGCGCCACGAGGTGAGCGCGGCCGGGCTGACCGCCCACTGCCGGACCCTCCTGCCCGGCCACATGGTCCCGTGGCGGCTGCGGATCGTGGCCGCCCTGCCCAGGACCCCCAACGACAAGATCGACCACCAGCAGCTCAAGGCTGACATCGAGAGGAGCACACATGCGCGACATCGCTGAGCGGGTACGGGAGTTCATCGTGACGGAGCTCGGCTGGGAGGGCTCGGCGGACGAGCTCACCGCCGACCTGCCGCTGATCGAGAAGGGCATCCTGGACTCGCTGGGAATCCTCTCGCTGGTGGCGTACCTGGAGGAGGAGTACGGCATCCACGTCGACGACCGCGACATCGTCCCCGGCAACCTGGGCACGCTCGCCGACATCGAGCGGTACGTCGCCGACCGGCTGGGCGGCACGCCGGCATGAGTCGGGGCCTCAACGCACGGACCGCGGCCGGGCAGCGGGCGGCGCTGCTCGCCGAGGAGCAGGCCGGGGCGCTCGCGGCGCGGGTGGCCGAGGACGACCGGGCGGCGCGGCTGGCGCCGGAGAGCCTGCGGGAGATGGCGGCCAGCGGGCTGCTCGGCGCCTGTGTGCCCACCGCGCTCGGCGGGCTCGGCGTCGACACCCTGCACGACCTGGCCGTCGTGGTGAACCGGCTGGGCCGGGCCGACGCCGGGACCGCGCTCGCGGTCCATATGCAGCTGGCCCGCGAGTGGTACTTCGCGCGCCGCTGGGGCGCGGCCGGCGACGGCGCGGCGCGCGACGGCTACGCCGAGGCGCTCACCGGGATGAACGACGGCACGATGATCACCTGTGGGGCCGCGTCGGAGGCCGGCCCCGACCACGACCACGTGCTGGCCGAGGCCGTGCCCGTCGAGGGCGGCTACCGGGTCAGCGGCCGCAAGGTGTTCGTGACCCTGTCCGCGCTGGCCACGCACTTCTACGTACGGGTGCGGGTGCGCGCGGACGGTGGCGGCGGCTCGGACGGTGGCAACGGCTCAGGCGGCTCGGAGGGCTCGGACGGCGAGTGGCGGATCGCCTCGGCGCGGATCGACCGCGACGCGCCGGGCGTGACCGTGGTGCCCGGCTGGGACGCCCTGGGCATGCGCACCTCCGGCAGCAACGACCTGCTGCTGGAGGACGTGTTCGTGCCGCGCGAGGCGGTCTCGGTGCGCGGGCGCTGGGGCGTGGCCGAGACCTCGGCGCTGGAGTCGCGCACCGCGGCCAACGTCGCCCTCCAGGGCGTGTTCCTGGGGTGCGCCGAGGCCGCCCGCGACCTGGCCGTCGCACAGGTGGCGAAGGGCATGCGGGCGGGCACCAACCGGCGTCCCCCCGGGGTGGTGCACGTCATCGGCGAGATGGAGGTCAAGCTCGCCACCGCGACCGCGTCCCTGCGCGCGGCGCTGACCACCGCCGACGACGCGCTGCGGGACGCCCCGTCCGGCGACGTCGACCCGGCGGTGGCCCTGGAGATGATGGTGGCGTTCCAGTGCGCCAAGGACACCGTGACCACGGTGGCCTCGGACGTGGTGAACCTCGCCATGACGATCGTGGGCGGCGGGGCGTACATGTCGGCCCATCCGCTCTCCCGGATTTACCGGGACGTGCGGGCCGGGGCGTTCATGCAGCCGTACGCGCCGCTGGAGGCGCTCGACTTCATCGGTCGGGCCGCGCTGGAGCGCGAGGGCGCCCGGTGAGTCCGGCGGTGGGCCCGGCGGTGGCCTCGGCGGTGGAGCGGCTCCGCCGGCTCGGGCGCACCCTGCGCCGGGCCGGCTACGGAGCCGCCTTCGACCGGCTCCGCGGGGTGGAGACCACCGCCTTCGTCACCAATGGCGACCACCACGGGGACCGGAGGGTCTACCAGCCCACCGAGACCTGGCTGACGGCGCGGGTGCTGCCGCCGCGCGAGGTGGGGCCGGACGACGTGTTCGTCGACGTGGGGTCCGGCAAGGGGCGGGTGGTGCTGTTCGCCGTGAGCCGCTACCGGGCCCGCCGGGTGATCGGCGTGGAGGTCTCGGAGGAGCTGCACGCGATCGCCGTGCGCAACGTCGGGACCCTCGACCCCGCCCGCCGCTCCCGGGTGGAGCTGGTGCGCGCCGACGTCACCGCCTGGGCGGTGCCGGACGACGCCACGGTGTTCCACCTGTTCAACCCGTTCATCGGGGACACCTTCCGCGCCTTCCTGGCGGCGGTGCTCGCCTCCCAGGAGCGCAACCCCCGCACCGTGCGCCTGGTCTACACCACGCCGGTGATGCACGACGAGGTCGTCGCCGCCGGGTTCGAGGTGCTCCGCACCCGGCGCAAGCTCACCCTCTACCGGCGCCGGCCCGACGGGCTCCCGGGCCCCGCCGCGCCCTGACGCCTCTTCGTCCCCATGACGCCGCCCGGCGGGCCCGCGCCCGCCGCGACGTACCCGCACACGCTACGAGATAGGTCCGCCATGACTGCCGCAGTTCTCAGGGAAGCACGCCGCCCGCGCGAGGAGCGGCACCGGGCCGTGCTCAAGCACGTACCGGAGGACTTCCGGGTGGCCGAGAGCCTGGTGCTCGCCGCCGATCCCGACCTCGGGCCGGCCCCGGACACGAGCCGCGACACGGCCCCGGACACGAGCACGGGCACCGGCACGGGCGCCGGCCCGTACGGCCCGCGGGAGGGCTTCCGCTATCTGCGGCTGCGCAAGCGCGGCTACACCACCTTCGAGGCCATCGCCGTCGTCGCCCGGCTGCTGGGCGTGGACCCGCTCGGCATCGGGCACGCCGGCCTCAAGGACGAGGACGCGGTCACCGAGCAGACGCTGTCGGTGCCCGCCGCGGCGACGGAGAACGCGCCGGCGGTCCTGGAGCACCGCGACGGCGACCGCTGGCTGACCGTCGGCCCGCAGGGCCGGGGAGCGGCGCCGCTGCGCGTGGGCGTCCTGGAGGGCAACGCCTTCCGCCTCGTGGTCCGCGACCTCGCCCCGGAGCGCGCCGAGGCCCTGCGCGAGCGCGGCACCTTCGACCACTTCTTCCTCAACTACTACGACGTCCAGCGCTTCGGCGTGCCCGGCGGCCCGAAGCGGACCCACCTCCTGGGCCGGGCGATCCTCGACGAGGACTGGGACACCGCGCTGACGCTGCTGCGCGAGTCCGGCTCGCCGGAGGCCGCGCGCGCCCGGGAGTTCACCGGGGCGGCCGAGGAGTTCTTCGCCCGGCTCGACCCCCGTGTCACGGCCTTCTACCGCAGCGCCTGGGAGTCCGACCGGTGGAACGCCCGGCTGCGGGAGGCCGTGGCCGAGGCGTGCGGCGGCCGGCAGCGCGACCTGACGCGCGAGGGGGTCCCGTACGCGTACGCGGACTCCCCCCGGTCCGTCCTGGCGGTGCTCGCCGCCGTGCCGTCCCTGCCGCACGTCCGGCACCGCTGGGACGGCGACCGCATCGTGACGGAGCACTCCTCCCGCTCGACGGTGATCCAGACCCGGATCAGGGTCGGGGAGGTCACCGACGACGCGTACTTCCCGGGGCGGTCGAGCTGCGTCCTGTCGTTCTTCCTGCCCTCGGGCTGCTACGCCACGGCCGCCATGAGCCAGCTATGGGAGACGCTGTAGCGGCGTCTCCTCCCACAGGCAGTTCGCCTCCCACCACGCCTCGGCCTCCGCCATGCGGGGGCCGAGGTCCTCCGCCGGGTCGCCGGCCAGCAGCAGTTGCGCCACGTGGTCGGCGACCGAGCGGGCCCCGTGGTGGACGCTGCCGGGCGCCGCACGGGGCACGTACCGGCGCACGCCCTCCAGCGGGCAGTGGGCGGGCAGCGCCCGCAGGGTCCCGGGCCGCGGGGTGAACCAGCAGAAGCCGGCGAGCGCGTCGGGGTCCGTCACCAGGGGGCGGGGCGAGGGGGCGAGCCCGGCCTGCCCGCGCAGCGTGGCCCCGTAGAGGCTGACGCCCATGGCGTGCTCGTAGGCCGGGACGTGCCCGACGCCGCCGGGCCGGCAGGCGATCTCGCACAGCACCAGCCGGTCGTCGGGGGTGTGGAACAGCTCGGCGTGGAAGGCGGTGACCTCCTCGGGGCCGGGCAGGGCGGCGATCACCTCGGCGACGAAGTCCCGCGCCCGCTCCCCGACCCGGTGGCCGCGCGGCAGCATCCAACCCGTCACCGACCGGGAGGAGGTGACGGACGAGAGGTTGGAGCGGCCCATGCGCACCGGCCAGGACTGCACCACACGGCCGGCGGCCATCAGGCCGTCCACCACATAGCAGTCGCCGCCCACCCAGGACTCGGCGATCGCCGTGCCGCCCGTGAGGGCCGCGGCCTCCCCGGCCAGGAGGCGCTCCAGCTCCGCGGGGCCGGCCAGGGTGCGGACGCCGACCGAGCCGCCGCCGTCGACCGGCTTGACCACGAGGGGGAAGCCGGCCCGACCGGCGAACTCCCGCAGATCCGCGGCCGAACGGACCCGGCGCATGGCGGCCACCGGCAGCCCCGCGGCCGCCGTCAGCGTCTTCATCAGGAACTTGTCGCGGTAGGCGAGCGCGCTGGCCCTCCCCTGCCCCGGCAGGCCCAGCCGCTCCCGGATGCGGGCCGCCCGCAGCAGGTCGACCTCGGTGGTGCCGAGCACGCGGGTGAAGCGGTGCCGGGCGGCCAGCCCGGTGACCGACTCCTCGACGGCGGGGCCGTCGTAGTCGTCGACCGCCACCACCTCCTCGTAACGGTCCCGCACCCGCTCCAGCACGCCGCCGGCCAGCGCCGACCGCGCGGTGACCAGCACCAGCCCGGTTCCCGCGTCGGCGAGCCACTCGGGGATGCGCTCGACGATCGGCCGCCGGTTCAGCACGAGAAGGGTCATGACGCCACCCCGGCCGGCTCGGCGGCGGACGGCTCCACCGGGGCCGGAGCCGGGGCCCCGGCGCCCGGTTCCGCACCAGCCGGCCTCGCACCCGCCGGCCCCGGCGTTCCGGCGGCCGCCAACGCCTCGCGCAGCGCGGCCAGCAGCGCCGCGCAGGTGGCCTCGTCCCCGACGGTGAACCGGACGCACCCCTCCAGCGTGGCGACGCCCGACAGGTCCCGCACCCGGTAGCCGGCGGTGGACAGGGCGGCGGTCACGGCGGCGGCACGGGCCGCCGAGCCGATGCGCACGGTCAGGAAGTTGCCCCCGGAGGGCAGCACCGTCAGCCCCCAGCCGCCGAGGGTCCGCGCCGCCTTCTCGCGGGCGGTCCGCACATCGCGCCAGATGCGCTCGAAGTCCCGGTGCGCCGCGAGGACGTGGCGGGCGGCGGCCAGCGAGGGCCCGGAGACGGTCTGCTCCAACTGCCCCCGGGCCAGCTCGGCGATGAGCTCCGGGGCCCCGCGGGTGAGGGCGACCCGGGCCCCGGCCAGGCCGTGCGACTTGGACAGGGTCTGCACCACGACCACCGGACCGCCGGCGCGCCGCAGCTGTGCGGTGAGCGGGCCGGCGAACGCCTGGTAGCAGCTGTCGACGACGAGGAGATGGCCGCGCTCCGCACTGACGGCGGCGAGTTCGTCGAGCACCCGGTCGGACAGGACCCAGCCGACGGGCCCGTTGGGGACGCTCACCGCGATCAGCGCGCCGCTGGTCTCCCGGGCGGCGGCCACCAGCCGTGCGCCCTGCTCCTCCGGGTCCGCGGCCTCGGTGACGATCCGGCGCACCGGCAGCCCCAGGAGCCCGGCGTGGTGCTCCCAGGCGTCGTAGTTGGGGTACTGGAGCACCAGGGTCCCGGCGCCGCCGCTCCGGGCGGCGTAATGGGCGCATATGTTTCTCAGCGCCACATCCGAACCAGGGGTCACCATGAATTCGTCCGGCGCCAGGCCGAAGTGTTCCGCGATTTCGGCAATGGGCGGACCGGAGACGGGATAGCCCCGCAGGACTTCGGGGCCCCATGAGGACAGCGCGCCGGTGAGAATCTCCGCGAGATCCGGGTGCACCAGCTCGTTGCTGCTCAAATTGGTCCGGGAATCGTACATTCGCCGCTTAGTGATCGCTTCACCCTCTCACCCAGCCGAAGCGCCCGCGCCGGCGCCCGGCACCGATGCGATCACCCTATACGCGCGCCGAACACCCTCTCGAAGCCCGGTGATACGATCCCGGCGTTCCCAGAACGTGTTTGCACCGGCAAGCAAGCACCGCACACAGCACGGGCCATCGGAGGGTACGGATTTGAGTGGCGGCGCCGCGCACCATGCGCTGCTCGAGGACGCGGCACGCGACACCGCGGCCGACCGTGACACCCTCGTCGTCCGGGGCGGCCGCCGGCTGCGCGGGGCGGTCGACACCTCGGGGTTCAAGCACTCCCTGGTGACGGTGGTGGCCGCGGCGTGCGCCGCGCAGGCCCCGGTGACCGTGGCCAACTGCCCCGAACTGGCCGAGACCGAGGAGCTGTCCGGGCTCATCACCGGCCTGGGCGGCCGGGCCGAGCACTCGGCGGGCACCCTGACCGTCGACGCCGGCGGGCTGACCGGCGGGGCGCTCGACGAGGAGGCGGCCGGCCGCATCCACGGCTCCGTCTATCTCGCGCCCGCGCTGCTGGGCCGCACCGGCGAGGCCGCCGTGGTCAGCAGGGGCGGCTGCCGCATCGGCGACGCCCCGGGCGGGCGGCGCCCCGTCGAGCAGTACGTGAGCGTCTTCGAGCGCTTCGGCGCCCGGGTGGCGGAGCGCACCCCGGACCGACTGGTGGTCCGGGCCGGCCGACTGACCGGCTGTGAGATCGATCTCCTCGACTACACCGCCGACCGGGCGCTGCGCTCCGGGCCGCTGTACTCGGGCGCCTGCAAGACCGCGATCCTGACCGCCGCCGTCGCCCACGGCACCAGCGTGCTGCACCACCCGTACCCCAAGCCCGACGTCACCGATCTGGTCGACGTGCTGCGCCGGCTGGGCGCCGACATCGAGACCACGGCCGCCGGCTCGCTGGTGATCCGCGGCCGCGGCCCCGAGGCCCTCGACCGCCCGGTCCGGCACACCCTGATCCCCGACCTCATCGAGGTCGTGACCTGGATCTGCGCCGGCGCCCTGCTCGGGGACGGGCCGCTGCGCGTCCGGGGCCCGCAGATGGCCGCCGCCCTCGCGGCGCTCCGCCCGGAGCTGGAGGTGCTGGAGCGGCTCGGCGTGCGGCTCTCCCCCGGTGACGACGAACTGACCGTGCACCCGGCCGAGACCCTGCGCGCCACGGACGTCACGATCGCCTCCCACGGGGTGTTCAGCGACAGCCAGCCGTTCCTCGCGCTGCTGGCGACCCTCGCCCCGGGCGCCTCCACCCTCACGGAGACCGTGTGGGGGAACCGCTTCGGCTACGCGGCGGGGCTGACGGCGCTCGGCGCCCGGCTGCGCCGCGACGGTGCCGCCCTCACCGTCGAGGGGCCCTGCCCGCCGCGGGTGCCGGGCCGTACGGTGCACGCGCCGGAGCTGCGCAGCGCCGCCATGCTGCTGCTGGCCGCGCTGGGCGTGCCGGGCACCACCGTGGTGACCGGCACCCACCATCTGGCCCGCGGCTACCGGGACCTGGCCGCCTCCCTCACGGCCCTCGGCGCCGACATCAGCCGCCCCTGACCACCGACGCCCCCGGGCCGATGTGATTGGACCCCCGTTGACCCCCCTGACCCAGCCGAACCCCCTGTGCGCGCACGTCGTCGACAGTCTGGGGGCCGCCCGCCTGACCGCGACGCCCTGGGCCCACGCCCACGTCCCGCAGACCCTGCCGGCCGAGGCGGCCGGCGAACTGGCCCGCGCCTTCGACGACTTCGACCTCACGCCGTGCGAGGAGACCCGCCGGGAGAAGTCGTACCGCTTCGCCACCGCCTCGCTGACCGGGCCCGACCGGCCCGCGCTCACCCCGCGGTGGGCCGCGCTCGTCGACGGCCTGCACTCCGACGCGTACCGGCGCAGCGTGAGCGAGCTGACCGGGGTGCCGCTCGACGGCGCGCGCTTCAGCCTCGACCTGTGGGAGTACCGCAGCGGCGACTGGCTCGCGCCCCACGTCGACAAGGCCGACAAGCTGGTCACCCAGATCTTCTATCTGAGCGAGGGATGGCGCGAGGGGGACGGCGGGCGCTTGCTGATCCTCGGCAGCCCCGACGCCACCGACGTCGCGCGGGCGCTGCCGCCCGTGCTGGGCAGCAGCGCCGTCCTCGTCCGCTCCGAGACGTCCTGGCACGCGGTGGAGCCGCCCGCCGCGCACTCCGCGCCCCGCAGGTCGATGACCGCGACGTTCCGGCGCTGAGGGCCCTTCCGCGGCGCCCCCTCCCGGAGTTTTCCCGGGGGTTCCACCCCCACCCGGCCCCGGCCCTTCGGCCCCCTTCCGGCCGTTGTCACCCATCCGTTCGGCAGTATCTCGGCAGTAGAGGAACATCTGTGTCGTCGACCAGCTCCTACGACGTCTCGGTGATCGGCGGCGGACCCGCCGGATCGACCGCCGCCACCCTTCTGGCACGCGCCGGCCACCGGGTCCTGCTCCTGGAGAAGGAGAGGTTCCCCCGCCAGCACGTCGGCGAGTCGATGCTGCCGTTCTGCTACGACCTCTTCGACGACCTGGGCGTGCGGGACGAGATGGCCCGCCGGTTCGTGCGCAAGCCGGGCGTGCGGTTCATCGACAAGCTCGGCAACGCGTCCACCACCTGGTGCTTCAACCACGTGATCCGTGACGAGACGTATCTGTCCTTCCAGGTGGACCGCTCGGAGTTCGACACCGTCCTGCTGGAGAACTCCCGGCGCAACGGCGTGGACGTGCGCGAGGGCACCCGGGTCACCGACGTCGACGTGTCCGACCCCGACCGCGCGGTGATCCGGTCGGTGGACGCCGACGGCGTCACGGCGGTGCACGAGTCGCGGTTCGTCGTCGACGCCAGCGGCCGGGACGCCGTCATCGGCGCCAGGCGGGGCTGGCGCAAGCCGCGCCCGGACCTGGACCGCACCGCGCTGTGGTCGCACTGGACCGGGGTGAAGATGACCGGCGGCCTGGAGGAGGGCAACTCGCTGATCATCTACATCGGCGAGGAGAAGAAGGGCTGGATCTGGGTGTTCCCGCTCGGCCCCGACCGGATCACCGCGGGCGTCGTCACCCAGAACTCGTATCTGCGCGAGCGGCGCGGCGCGCTGGCCGACGAGGGCGTCGAGGACTGGAAGACCGAGCTCTACCACCGGGAGCTGCTCGCCTCGCCGTTCCTGGAGGGGCTGCTGGCCGGCGCCGAGCAGGCGCTGCCCACCATGGTCAACGGGGACTACTCGTACACCGTCGAGAACCACTACGGCTCCAACTACGCCATGATCGGCGACGCCCGCGGGTTCATCGACCCCATCTTCTCCAGCGGCGTCTTCCTGTCGATGAAGACCGCCTACCTGGTCAGCGACGCCATCGACCAACAGCTCGCCGACCCGTCGCTCGCGGGCCGCAACCCCGCCCTGGACCACGCCTACGAGCTGGTCAACGGCGCCTACAACCTGGTCCACCGCATGATCCGGCTGTTCTACAACCCGCACGCGGTGAGCTGGGCGTCGGTGGGCAGCGAGAAGCAGGTCCACAAGGCGCACGAGAGCGCGATGGCCGCCGGACACTACGTCCTGGCGGGCGACTTCTTCGAGAACCAGGCGAAGTACAACAAGTTCTTCGGCCTGTTGGAGAGCCCGGAGCACTTCGAGCGCTACCGGCAATACGTGATCGAGCGCGAGGACTTCCAGGAGCTCAGCTGTCACACCCCGTGGGAGGTCGCGTTCGACGGGCTGACCCACCGCTTCACCGCCGACGAGGTGGAGAGCGGGGCGTGGCGGGCGGCGCTCGACGCGTCCTGAGCGCCTGAGGCGTACGGCGGCGGGCGCGGCGCTCCCTTGTGCGGGGGCGCCGCGGCCGCGTCTCGGACCGGGGGCGCGGCGGCCGTCTCCCGGCCGGGCTTCAGGTCCGGGGCGCGGCGGACCGGGCCCGGGTGACCAGCTCGTCCAGGGCCAGCGCGGCCGTGTCGTCCTCGACCGCCTGAATGCCCGTCAGCGGGGTGACCGCCACATAGCCGGCCGCCACGAGCCCGTCGTCCGTACGGGGGTCGACGGCCGCCGGGGACGGATCGGGGACGACGCCGAGCGCCCGCGTACCGCCGTCGCCCTCGCGCGCGGCCAGCCGCACCCGCCCGACGGCCGCGAGCCGTCCCCAGCGGACCCCGCGCAGCTCCTCGAAGGGCAGGTCGGGGACGTTCACATTGAGGACGGTGCGCTTGCGGGCGCGGACGATCCACTCCGTCGCCATGCCGGCCACCCGCGCGGCGGTCTCCAGGTGCCGGGGCCGGGCGGAGTCGATGCTCACGGCCAGTCCGGACATGCCCAGGGTCGCCGCGGTCAGCGCCGCGCAGACGGTGCCCGAGTGCAGCACCGCGCGGCCCGTGTTGGTGCCGAGGTTGATGCCGGACACCACGCACCACGGCGGGTCGCCGAAGGCCGCGAGCCGGGAGAGCAGGACGGCCAGCGCCGGGGTGCCCTCGACCCCGGTGAAGGGCACGTCCGGCAGCTCGGGGACGGTGATCGCCCGGGTCACCAGCGGCCGGCCGAGCCCGTGGTCGAGCGCGGACCCCGCGCCGCTGCGGTCGTCGAGCGGGGCGACCACGGACACCTCGTGCCCCGTCGCGGCGACCGCGCCGGCGAGCGCCCGCAGCCCGGGGGCCTCGACGCCGTCGTCATTGGTGACCAGCACCCTCATGGCCGGCCGCCCTCCGCCCGCGCGCCGGCGTCCGGGAGCGCGGCGGTGCCCGGGTGCGCGGCGGCGTCGGGGAGCGCGGCGGCCCGCTCGGCCGCGAGGCAGGCGAAGGAGTCGACGTCGGGGGCGTCGAAGGCGTCCGTGATCCACACGTCCGCGCCGCACTCCTCACGGACGCGCTCGACGATCCGCACCACGGCGAGGGAGTCCGCCCCGAGGTCGAAGAAGTCCCAGGTCGTCTCGTACGTGTCGAGCCGCAGCACGCTGCGCACGATGTCGAGCACCTGGCCGTGGACGGTGTCGCTCATGGGGTTCTCTCTCGGTCTTCTTCCGTGTCGTACGGTCGTCTTCCGCAGCGCCCGGGGCCCGGTGCGCGGGGCCCGGTGCCCGGGAGCGCTGCGGTCAGCGGTCAGCGGGGCGCGACGTACTCCACCACGATCGCCGACCACGACCGGGCGCTGGAGGTGAGCAGCAGCAACGGCTCGCCGGGGGGCGGCGCGTCCCGCTCGCTCAGGTCGGCGAGGGTGATGAGCACGTCCGCGGAGAAGCAGTGCCCGATGTCCGCCAGGCGGGGGCAGAGGGCCCGTCGGGGGTCGACACCCGCCGCCATGGCGAGGAACGAGCGGGAGGTGTCCCCGTAGTTGCCGGTCACCACGGAGCGCACGTCCCGCGGCGCGAGGCCCAGCGGGGCGAGGGCGCCGCGCACGGTGCGGCCGACCGCCTTCGTCGTCGCCCGCGCCACCGCCAGGGGGCTGGCCGACGCCTCGACGTCGAGCTGGAACCCGGTGGCCAGGGAGCGTATCCGGAACGCCGGGCCCTGGCCGACGGGCTCGGCGGAGATCAGGCAGGAGGCCGCCCCGTCGCTGAGCACCGTGGTCCCGCCGGGGAGGAAGCGGGGGCCGTCCTTGACCCGGTCCACGGTGACGAGAAGGGCCGCCGGAACCCCGTCCACCAGGACGGAGTTGCGGGCGGCGGCGATGCCGGGGCCGAGGTTGCCGCACCCCGACCCGCCCACCACCACGGCCGGCAGGTCGTCACGGCTGACGGCGGCGAGGAAGTCCCACAGGTCCACGGTGGCCGAGGTGTCGGCGGGGGTGTCCGTGCAGTAGACCGCGGCGCCGACGGCCGGGCCGGCGGCCGCCTCCAGGGTGCGCCGCGCGCTGGCGGCGGCGAGCTCCGGCAGGGGCAGCCCGGACACCCGGGCGTGCCGCAGGCCCTGCTCGTGGAGGAGGTCGCGCCGGCCGGCCAGCGCCGCGCCGTCCCGCTCCTCCAGCGCCTCCAGGGACAGGCGTTCACCCGTCGCGAACGCAATGGAGGACAGATATACCGGCGAAGGGGCGCCGTCGGTCATGAGCCGGCCTTTCCGGGTCGTCGGATTGAGCGGAGAGCGGCCCGGCCCGGCCATTGCCCGGTGAGGATCGTTCACTTCTTTCCGCTCTTCGCGGATCGTTCACTTCAGCGGATCGTTCAGCGGACCGTTCCCATTCGGTGGCCCGTGACATCCGCCGCGCGATCCCGCCGGATTGTAGTGCGCGCGCCGTGGTGCGCGACTCGTCGATTCCCGCGGTGAACTCCCGCGCGGTGTGCGCACTCCCGCGGCCCGTGAACCTCCCCGGGGGGTCGGACCACGATACGATACGATCCCTTCCCGAACAGTGTCACGGCCTCAGAGGTTTGCTGGATTCGCCGCTTCGTCTTCGATGCAGGCCGCGGGGGACGAACCAACTGCGAGTTTCGGAGGCGTGTGTGGTGTCGGGCACAGCGGCCGGCGTCCCGGCGACGCGTTCCGGTGCCGACGTCCGTTCCGCACTCCGACGCGTCACCGACATCCTCGCCGTCGCCGCGCGGGACCACCGCGACGCGGTCGCCGTACGGGACGGACACCGCGAATGGACCTACGGCGAGCTGTGGGACCGCACCCGGGACACCGCGTCCCGGCTGCGCGCCCGGGGAGTCCGCCCCGGCGACCGGGTCCTGCTGAGCCTCCCCAACGGGCCCGAGTTCGTCGTCCTGTTCTGGGCGGCCCTCCGGCTCGGTGCGGTGGTGGTGCCGGTGAGCCCCGAGGTGAGCGCTCCCCAGATGCGGCACATCGTGCGGGACTGCGCGCCGGTACTGTGCGTCGTCGCCCGCGACGAGGACGGCGGCCCGGGACCGGAGTTCACGGCCCCGGAGACGGGCGCGGAGACGGACGCGGGTGCCGGGCACGGGACCCGGGTGATCGAGCCGGCCGCGCTGTGGGAGACCGCGACGGGCCCCGAACAGAGCATGGACGCGGCACAGGGCGCGGAAACGATCCCTCCGGATGCGCCGGTCGACGGGCCGGCCCCCGTGTCGCCCCGCGACCCCGCCCTGCTCATCTACACCTCCGGCAGCACCGCGCACCCCAAGGGCGTCGTCTGCCCCCATGAGCGGATCGTCTTCGCCGCCACCGCGATCGCCGAGCGCCTGGACTACCGCCGCACCGACACCGTCTTCTGCCGGCTGCCCTTCTCCTTCGACTACGGCCTCTACCAGATCCTGTTGGCCGCGCTCGCCGGTGCCGCCCTCGCCGTCCCCCGGCAGCGCTCCGAGATCGAGACGCTGCGGCTGATCCGGGAGTGCGGCGCGACCGTGGTGCCGCTGGTGCCGACGCTGGCGACGGCCCTGACCCGGCTGGCGGCCCGCGACCGGCGCCCCACCGCCGTGCGCCGGTTCACCAACACCGGCGCCGAACTGACGGCGGAGCACACCCGACGGCTGCGCGCCGCGTTCCCCGGCGCCGACATCGTCCTCATGTACGGCATGACCGAGTGCAAGCGTGTCACGATCGCCGGCCCCGACGACGACCTGCGCCGGCCCGGAACGGTGGGCACCGCGCTCACCGGGACCGAGGTCACGGTGGTCGACGCGGCGGGCCGGCCGGTGCCCCCGGGCGTGACCGGGGAGATCGTGGTGCGCGGCCCCCATGTGATGGACGGCTACTGGAACGCCCCCGAGGCGTCCGCCGAACGGTTCCGCCGCGACCCGGTCTCCGGCGCGGTGGCCCTGCACACCGGGGACTTCGGCCGGCTCGACGAGGACGGCCGGCTCGTGGTGGAGGGCCGCCGCGACGACATCTTCAAGCGCAGGGGCGTGCGGGTCTCCGTCGCCGAGATCGAGGCCGCCGCGCTGAGCGTGCCGGGTGTCGTGGAGGCGGCGGTCGCGCCGGACGTCCCCGGCGCCGGGCTGGTCCTCTGGTACGCCGGGGACGTGGCACCGGACGCGCTGCCGGCCGAGCTGGCCGCCCGGCTGGACCCGGCCCGCCGGCCCGACCGCTGGGTCCGCGTGCCGGAACTCCCGCGCACCCCGCACGGCAAGACCGACCGCCGACGGCTGGTCCGGAGCCTCACCGACGCGGCCTCGGGCCCCGCCACGACGGCACCCACCGCCCGTACCGCGCCCGCCCCGGCCACGGCCCGTACAGCGCCCGCCCCGCCCACGCCCCGTACCGGGGCCGCGGCCCGTACCGAACCCACAGCGAACACCGCACGCACCGCCGACACCGCACCACCCAGGGGGAACCATGACTGAGCCGGCCGCATCTCCCGTCTGGGACGAGGCGTTCGAGGAGGTGCTGCGCCCGCTGCTGCCGCTGCTGCCCGAGGGGGAGCCGCTCGGCGCGGAGCTCGATCTGCGGGCGGCCGGGCTCGACTCGCTGGGCACGGTCGAGCTGCTGACGAACCTCGAGTACGCCTATGACGTCGAGGTGCCCGACGAGCTGCTCACCTTCGAGATCTTCGCCAGCCCCGCCGCGCTGTGGAAGGTGATCTCCTCGCTGCGCGCCGGCTCGGAGTGACATGAGCGAGCACCAGGTCCCGGCCGTCGCGTCCGGCGAACTCGACGCGGCCGAGCACGCCCTCCTCACCTCCCTGCGCGAGCGCTACGGCAGCCCCCTCTACGTGTTCCGGCTCGACCGCGTCCGGCGCGCCGCCGAGGCGCTGCGGGCCGCCCTGCCGGAGGGCACCCGGCTGTACCACTCGCTCAAGGCCAACCCGGACGTCGACGTCACCGCCGAGCTGGCCCGCGCGGGGCTCGCCGCGGAGATCAGCTCCACCGGCGAGCTGGAGGCCGCGCTGCTGGCCGGCCACCCCGGCGACGGCTGCCTCTACAGCGGGCCCGGCAAGACGAGCGCCGAGGTGCTCGCCGCCCTCGCGGCGGGGGTGCGGCTGTTCTCTGTCGAGTCGGTGGGCGACTACCGGCGCGTGGCCCGGGCCGCCGAGGACAGCGGCGTACGGGCCCGGTGCCTGGTCCGGGTGAACCCCGAGTCGGGGGCCGCGGGCACGGGGCTGCGGATGACCGGCAAGCCCTCGCAGTTCGGCGTCGACCTCGACGGGCTGGACGAGGTGGCCGCGGCCCGCCGGGAGAGCCTGGAGATCGTGGGCACGCATGTCTTCTCGACCACCAATGTGCACAGCGAACAGGAGCTGATATCCGAGTTCGCGGTGAGCGTCGAGGTGATCGCCGCCGCCCGGGAGCGGCTGGGCGTCACCGGCGGCATGGCCGATCTCGGCGGCGGCTTCGCGGCCCCCTTCGCCCGCCCCGGCGCCCCCGTCCGCTACCGCGCGCTGCGCGCGGAGCTGGAGAAGTTGCTGGACGCGCGGCTGCCCGGCTGGCGCGACGGCTCGCCGCTGGTCGCGTTCGAGTCGGGGCGGGCGCTGGTCGGCGACTGCGGCACGCTGGTGTGCTCGGTCACCGACGTCAAGGACAGCCGGGGCGTCACCTATGTGGTGCTCGACGCGGGCACCAACGCCCTGGGCGGCATGTCCGGGCTCGGCCGGCTGATGCCCGCCGGGGTGCGGGCGGTGCCGTTGCAGCGCGAGCCGCTGGGCGCGGAGCGCCCGATGGCGCTCGTGGGTCCGCTGTGCACGCCGCTCGACGTGCTCGCCCGGAGCAGGACGGCGCCGGTGCCGGCGGTCGACTCGGCCGTGGCGGTGCCCAACGTCGGCGCGTACGGGCTGCACGCGAGCCTGCTCGGCTTCCTCGGCCGCCCGATGCCCGCGGTGGTGGTGCTGGACGGGGAGGACGTCGTACGGGCGAGCCGGCTGGAGCTGGTGCGGCGAGAACTGCCGGCGGATGGCGTTGGTGGACCTGAGGCGCGCGGCGTCGGTGGGCCCGAGGCGTGCGGAGGGACGGACCGGTGAACAGCGAAGCACTGGACGAGGCGCTGGACGAGGCGGTGGCCGGGGCGGTCGCGGTGCTGGCCGAGCACGCCGCCGACGTGGATCGGCAGGCGCGCTTCCCCGTCGAGAGCCTGGACGCGCTGCGCGCCCGCGGCCTCTTCGGGCTGCTGGTGCCCGAGGAGTACGGCGGCCTCGGCGGGAGCCTGGGCACGTTCACGTCGGTCGCGGGGCGGCTGGCGGCCGGCTGTCTGTCCACCGCGCTGATCTGGACCATGCACGGCCAGCAGGTCGACGCGATCGTCCGCTTCGGCTCCGACCGGCTGCGGCGGAAGGTGCTGCCCCGGGTCGCGGCGGGCGAGCTGTACCTCGCTTCGGTGACCACCGAGCGCGGCAAGGGCGGACACCTGCTCAGCGCCGACTCCGCGCTGCTCCCGGACGGGGACGGGGTGCTCATCGACCGGGACGCCCCGGTGGTGACCGGCGGCGCGTACGCCGATGCCTTCCTGATCACCGCCAGGACGTCGCCGGACGCCACCGCGGCGGAGACCTCCCTGGTCTACGCCGACCGCTCGCTCCTGACCGTGGCCGAGGCCGGCGAGTGGAACGTGCTGGGCATGCGGGGCACGCACAGCGTCGGCCTCACGCTCAAGGGCCGGGTGCCGGAGTGGGGCGTCATCGGGCGCCCCGGCCGGTTCCGCGAGGTGGCCACCGAGAGCATGATCCCCCTGGGGCACCTCGGGTGGAGCGCCTGCTGGCTCGGGGCCGCGCGGGGCGCCTTCGCCGCCGTGCTGGGCCAGGTGCGCAAGCGGGACGCGGCGATCCGGATCGATCTGAAGTCCGAGCTCGCGCAGGAGCGCATCGGCCGGATCAGGGTGGACCTGGAGCTGGTGGGCGCCTATCTCGAACAGGTGCGGGCGGAGGTGGAGTCCGCCCGGGAGGCCGGCCGGTCCCTGGACCGCCCGGCCAGCCAGATCCGGATCAACACGCTGAAGCTGGTGGCCTCGGAGCTCAGCTTCCGCGCGGTGGACCGCATGGTGCAGCTCGCGGGGCTCTCCACCGGCTACCGGCAGGACTCCCCCGTCCCCCTGGAGCGGGTGTTCCGGGATCTGCGCTCGGCGGCGCTCAACTACGCCAACGACCGGCTGTGGACCACCGTCGGTCTGCACAGCGTGCTCGACCGGTCCGCGCCGTCCGCCTGACCGGTCCCGCACCACCGGTGAAAGGCGGCCGGTGGGTACAGCACGACAGAAGAAGACGAGGAAGAACGAAATGACGACTGCTCAGGTCGTGGCGCTCCTCTCCGGCCTGGCAGTGATCCTGGTCGTCTCCCGCGCGCTCGGCGCCGCGGCCGGGCGGTTCCTGGGCCAGCCGCCGGTGGTGGGCGAGATCCTGGCCGGCATCCTGCTGGGCCCGACGCTCCTCGACGGGCGGATCGCCGACACCCTGTTCCCGGCCGACATACGCCCGATGCTCGGCGCCCTGGCCAATGTCGGTCTCACCCTGTTCATGTTCCTGGTGGGCCTGGAGCTGGACGCGGCGCTGATACGGCGTCGGGGGCGGGCGCTGGTGGGGGTCACGCTGGGGTCGATCGCGGTGCCCATGGGGCTGGGCGTGCTGCTCGCCCTGTATCTCGCCCGCGGCCGGGAGGTTCCCGACGGGCCGGGGTTCGTGCTGTTCATGGGCGTGGCCATGTCGGTGACGGCCTTCCCCGTGCTGGCGCGCATCCTCGCCGACCGAGGGATGAGCCGGAGCCCGACCGGGGCGCTGGCGCTGGCGAGCGCCGGCATCGGGGACGTGGTCGCGTGGACGCTGCTGGCGGGTCTCGCGGCGCTGACCGGGGGGCACGGCGAGGAGCCGTGGCGCGTGCTGCTGGTGGTGCCGTTCGCGGTGCTGGTGCTCGCCGTCGTCCGGCCGGTGCTGCGCCGGCTGTGGACGGCCGCCGGCCCGTCCGGCGGGGGCGGTGGCGGCATCGCCCTGGTGGTGGCGACGGCCCTGCTCTCGGGGGCGGCGACCGAGTGGATGGGGCTGCACTTCATCTTCGGGGCCTTCCTCGCGGGGCTCGCGGTGCCCCGGGACGGCCGGCCCGGGGCGCGGGACGGCCTCGCCGGGGCAGGGGACGGCCCGGCCGGCGCAGCCGACGGCCTCGCCGAGGCGCGGGCGCGCGTCGAGCACGGGGTGGGGCAGATCTGTGTCGTGCTGCTGCCCGTGTACTTCGTCGTGGCGGGCTCGCGGGTGGACCTCTCGGCGCTGGACGTGACGAGCCTGGTCGAGCTCGCGCTGATCCTCCTCGTCGCCATGGGCGGCAAATTCGCGGGTGTGATGGGCGGTGCCCGGGTGCACGGCATCGGGATGCGCGAGGCCACGGTGCTGGCCACCCTGATGAACACCCGGGGCCTGACCGAACTCGTCATCCTCGGACTGGGGCTGCAATTGGGGCTGTTGGACACCGGTCTGTACTCGTTGATGGTGGCCATGGCCCTCATCACCACCGTGCTGACGGGTCCGCTGTTGCGACTGCTGGGCCGAGGTGACACGGCCGTTCCGGAACCCGCGCATTCCCCGCCGGTGCCGCGGCCCGTGGGTGAACTCGTGGGCAAAGAGGCCGGATGAACGGGCCGCGCATTCGTGCGTCATAATGACGGCATGAGCGATGGGACCGAGTTGATAGGCGGCCAGGAGAAGCGCGACATCCAGGTCGTCGCCTACGACCCGGCGTGGCCGGACGCGTTCGAGCGGGAGCGCCGGCGGATCGTGGCGGCGCTCGGCCCGGTCGCCCGGCGGGTGGACCACGTCGGCTCCACGGCCGTGCCGGGGCTGGTGGCCAAGCCCATCATCGACATCGACCTGAGCGTTCCGGACGCCGACGACGAGGGCGCCTATCTCGGCGCCCTGGAGGCGGCCGGCTACCAGCTGAGGGTCCGGCAGCCCGGCCATCGCATGGTGCGCACCCCGGACCTGGGCGTTCACGTGCACATCTGCGCCGAGGGCAGCGACTGGGAGCGCCGTCATCTGCTGTTCCGCGACTGGCTGCGGCACGACGCCGCCGACCGCGAGGCGTACGGCCGGCACAAGCGGGAACTGGCCCGGCGGGACTGGCCGGACATGAACGCCTACGCCGCCGCCAAGGGCACGCTGATCGCCGAGATCACCGAGCGCGCCGAGGCCTGGGCGCGCGCCACCGGCTGGGCGCCCGGCGCCTGACGCGCGCCGCAACCCGCCTTTCCGGGGCTTCATCGTTCGGAAACCAAGTCCCGTAATCCCCCGCGGCGTTCGCGCTTTTGGAATGCCGTCCGCCGCCTGGCTATAGTGTGCGCGGCCGAAAATACGATCGGGGACTTGGTGCGGGTTTTTCTTGAGGTGGGCCGATGCGAGTTCCGTCGCTATGCCACCTATCGCGCGGCCACCGTGGCCGGAGTATTCACCAATACCGTCTGGGCGTTCATCAAGGCCTATATTTTTCTGGCCGTGTGGGACGCCCGCGGTGAGATCGGCGGTTACGACGCCGTCGACGCGGTGACGTTCGCGTTCCTGTGCCAGGCGCTGGTGGCCCCGCTGTCGATGTTCGGGCTGGGGCTGGATCTGCCGCAGCGCATTCGCACCGGTGACGTCACCGTCGATCTGCTGCGCCCGGTGGACTTCCAGGGCTGGTGGTTCGCGGCCGATCTGGGCCGCTCGTTCTTCCAGCTGGTGGGGCGCGCCTTCCCCTTCCTGGTGGGCGCGCTCTTCTTCTCGGTGCGGGTGCCGGGCAGCGTGGCCCAGTGGGCGCTGTTCGCCCTGTCGCTGCTGCTCGCCTTCACGGTGAGCTTCGCGATCCGGTACGTGGTCTCGCTGAGCGTGTGGTGGATCATGGACTCCCGCGGGCTGGAGACGACCATGACGCTGCTGATGCTCTTCTTCTCCGGCATGGTGGTCCCGCTGGTGATGCTGCCCGGGCTGCTGGGCGATCTGGCCGGGGCGCTGCCGTGGGCGGCGGTGCTCCAGGTGCCGGCGGACATCTTCCTCGGTCAGTCCACGGGCGCGGGGGCCCTCGGCGCTCTCGCGTTCCAGGCGTGCTGGGCGCTGGTCCTGCTGGGCGCGGGGCGCCTGATGACGGCCCGGGTCCGCACAGCGGTGGTGGTGCAGGGTGGTTGAGTCGTTGCGTGCCTACGGGCTGCTGGTCCGCATGTGGTGCCGGGCCGCCTGGCAGTACCCGGGCTCCCTGATCCTGATGACGGTGTCCCAGGCCCTGATCACCCTGATGGACCTGGCCATGGTCGCCGTGCTGTTCTCGCAGATCGACGAGCTGGCCTCGTTCGGGCTGCGCGAGGTGCTGTTCCTCTACGGCACCTCCTACCTGGCCTTCGGCCTGGCCGATCTGGCGCTCGGCAATGTGGACCTGCTCGGCTACCGCATCCGCAAGGGCACGTTCGACGCGATGCTGGTGCGGCCGGCCGGCACCCTGGTGCAGGTGGCGGCGGAGGACTTCAGCCCGCGCCGGCTCGCCGTGGTGCTCCAGGGCGCGGTGGTGCTCGGCGTCGCCCTGCCGCTGGTGGACGTGGACTGGAGCCCGGCGCGGGTCGCCATGGTGGTGACCATGGTGATCTCGGGCGCGGTGATCTTCGGCGCCCTCCGTGTCCTGTGCGCCGCGGTGCTGTTCGTGGTGACGGACGCGGCGGAGGTGATCAGCGCCTTCACCTACGGCGGCAATGTGCTCACCCAGTACCCGCTGGCCATCTACGGCCGTGAGGCGCTGCGCATCCTCACCTGGGTGGTGCCGCTGGCCTTCGTGAACTGGTACCCGGCGCTGTACGTGCTCGGCCGCCCCGACCCCCTCGGCCTGCCGGACGCGCTCCGGTTCGCCTCCCCCCTGGCGGCCCTGGCGCTGGCCCTGCTGGCCGGGGCCGGCTGGCGGGCCGGGGTACGCCGCTACCGATCCACTGGGAACTGAGCATGAGTCTGATCGAGGTCACCGACGCCCGGAAGTCCTTCACGGTGCGCAAGGGCGGCATCCTGCGCGGCAAGCGCACCACCGTCCACGCCGTGCACGGGATCTCCCTGCGGATCGAGCCTGGCGAGACGGTGGGCTACATCGGCCCGAACGGCGCCGGCAAGTCCACGATGATCAAAATGCTGACGGGCATCCTCACCCCCTCGTCCGGGGAGATCTCCGTCGCCGGGCTGGTCCCGAGCCGGGACCGGGTCCGGCTCGCGCGGCGCATCGGCGTCGTCTTCGGGCAGCGCAGCACGCTGTGGTGGGACCTGCCGCTGGTCGACAGCTTCCGGCTGATCCACCGGCTGTACCGGATTCCGGAGGACCGGTTCCGGGCCAATCTCGACCGCTATGTCGAGCTGCTGGACATGGGCGCGTTCCTGGAGACGCCGGTGCGCCAGCTGTCCCTGGGGCAGCGGATGCGCGGTGAGCTGACGGCGGCGCTGCTGCACGACCCGGAGATCCTCTTCCTGGACGAGCCGACGATCGGCCTGGACGTGGTCAGCAAGAGCACGGTGCGGTCGTTCCTGCGGGAGCTCAACACCGCGCACAACACCACGGTGATCCTCACGACCCACGATCTGGAGGACATCGAGCGGCTGTGCGGTCGCATCGTCGTCGTCGACGAGGGCCGCGTCGGGTTCGACGGCTCGCTCGACGAGCTGCGCACCCGGATGGACGCCGAGCGCACCCTGACCGTGGACCTCAAGGAGCCGGCGCCGCCGCTGGAGGTCCCGGGCGCGCGGGTGGTGCGCGTGGAGGGGCCGCGGCAGTGGCTGGCCTTCCCCGCCGCGGCCAGTGCGGCGGCGGTGATCGGTGAGGTGACGGCGCGGGCCGAGATCGTCGATCTGTCGCTGCGCGAGCCCGACATCGCGGAGATCGTGCAGCAGGTGGTGGCCCCCCGGGAGCCGGTCGCCGGCTGACCTGGGCCGCCCGGCCCGGTGGTCGGCCGGCTGAGAGGTCCGGCTCAGCGGCCCGCCACGGCCGTCACATCCGTCGTATCCGCCGCGTCCGCCACGGTCGTCGTATCCGCCAGGTCCGCCAGGTCCGCCCGCCGGAGCTTGCCCGCCTCGTTGCGCGGCAGCGCGGCCACGAACGCGTACGAGGCGGGCGCCTTCGACGGGGCCAGCCGGGCCCGGCAGTGGGCGTCGAGCTCGGCGGGGGTCGGCGCCTCGGGGCCGGCCGGGACCACCAGGGCGTGCGGCACCTGGCCCAGGAGCTCGTGCGGGCGGGGCACGACACAGGCGTCGGCCACGGAGGGCGCGGACAGCAGCACGTCCTCGATCTCCGCGGGGTAGACATTGGCCCCACCGACGTTGATCATCTCGCTGGCCCTGCCCTTGACGTACAGATAGCCGTCCTCGTCCAGGTAGCCGAAGTCGCCGACGCCGCGGTAGTCCGCGCGCCACACCGGGAGCTCGGCCGCCGGGCCCAGGTACTCGGGCCCGGCGCCCGGCGAACGGAAGAACAGCCGGCCCGGCACACCGGGCGCCGCCTCCTCGCCGTCCTCGCCCACCACCACGACGGACCCGGGCGCGGGACGGCCGACGCTGCCCGGGCGGGCCAGCCACTCGTCGCCGCGGATGTGCACGAAACCGAGCTGCTCCTGCGAGGAGTAGCTCTCGAACACCCGCTCAGGGCCCAGCAGGTCGAGCCACGCCCGCTTCACCTCGGCGGGGCAGGGGGCCGACCCGTGGTGCAGCGCGGCCACCGACGACAGGTCCCGCCGGCGCAGCCCCACCCGGGGGTCGAGCAGCAGCTTCATCATCGTGGGCACCAGCCGCAGCACGTTCACCCTGTACCGCTCGATCGACTCGGCGACCAGCGACGGCATGAACCGGGGGGTGAGCACGACGGTGTGGGCGAGGGCGAGCCCCTGGTACAGCGCCCCGAACCCGCTGTGGAAGAGCGGCACGGTCACCAACTGCACCTGGCCGGTGTCCAGCCCGACGGCGCGCTCGTGGGCGGCCGGCAGGGCGTCGGTGTCGAAGACCCAGCCCCGGCGGCGGTGGATGATCCTGGGCAGTCCGGTGGTCCCGCCCGTGGCCGAGGCGCTGCGCGGCGTCCCCCACTCGCCCTCCGGCGGCCGGGGCCTGCGCCCGCTCCCGCACTCCTCGGGGGAGAGCGCGGGGCAGGGCGCGCCGGGCAGCGGCGCGCCCACGCGGAGGCGGGGGCGGATGGCGTCGGTCAGCGCCCGGGCCTCGCCGGCCGGGAGCCGGGGGTCGAGCGGCACCACGGTGGCGCCCAGCTTCCACGCCCCCACGGTGGCGATCACATGGTCGGCGCCGGGCGGCAGGGCGACCACGACGGGGTCGCCGGTCCGGACGCCGTGCCCGGCGAGCACGGCGGCGCAGTGGTTGGCCCGCTCGTCGAGCTCGGCCCAGCCGACCCGGGACTCCCCGCCGCGCCGGTCGAGCACGACGAGGGCGGTCGCCTCCGGCTGCGCCACGGCCAGTTGTTCGATCCGCTGTCCGATCGTCAGCCGGCCCATCGACTCACTCCGCCTGTCCTTCTCGCCCGTTCCCCGGGGCCGCGCCGGCGGCCCCGGAAGATCGTACGATCAGGACTCCTCGGACCACGCCGGCAGGTCCCCCTTCGCCGCCTGGAGGTTGATCACGGAGAAGGCCGCCCCCTGCGGGTCGGTGAGGGTCGCGAACCGGCCGAAGGGGGTGTCCATCGGCCCGCACTCCACCGTCCCGCCGAGCTCGGTGGCCTTCGCCACCGCCGCGTCGCAGTCCGCCACCGCGAAGTACACATTGATGTACGGCGGCACCTCGGGCGGGAACTCCTTTGTCATCGCCATCCGGCCCAGGACGATGTCGTCGTCGATGTCGAAGACCTTGAAGTCCATCGACTCCTCCACCATGCGCCGGCCGCGATAGGGGAAGACGGCGGGGAAGAAGCGGTCGGCGGCCCCGGGGTCGCGGGTGTAGATCTCGGCCCAGCAGTACGCGCCGGGCTCGCCCGTCGTCCCGAACCCCTCGTGGCTGCCCGCCTGCCAGACGCCGAAGGTGACGCCGCCGGGGTCGCGCGCCAGCACCATCGTGCCGAAGTCGCCGACGCGCATCGGCTCCATCAGCACCTCGCCGCCGGCCGCGCGGATCTTCTCGGCGGTGGCGGCGGCGTCGGGCGACGCGAAGTACAGACACCAGGCCGACCGCGTGTCCTGACCGGGCATCGGCGGGACGACGGCGGCCACGGCCCTGCCGTTCGCGTACGCCTCCGTGTAGTCGCCGAACTCGGACGCGCTCTCGCCGAAGGTCCAGCCCAGCACCTCACCGTAGAACGTCCTGGCGCCCTCCGGGTCGGTGAACATCGCGTCGACCCAGCACGGTGTGCCCTCCGCCGGTACGGCCATGGTCCCGGCTCCCTCCTGCTCGGTGGATGGTCCGGTTTGTCACGCTAGTCATACCGGCCGGCCGCCGCGAGGAGAATGCGGCGTTCCCCCCGGGAACCGGTCGCGCGCTGCGCCATCGGACTGAACGGCCCCCGAGCCGGGCCGGCCGTCGCGTCACCCGCGTGACCACGGCTCCGTACGCCACCCCCACGGCCGGCGAGACGACCAGGGCCGGCACCGGGGAGTGGTCCTTCAGCAGGGGGTGCGCCTGCCAGTGGGTCGGATGGATGTGGCACGGTCGTGGACGTCCGGGTGGCGGGCCTGCCCGCCGTCCGGCCCGGCGACCGCACGGGGATCACCGTGACCGGTACGGCGACGCTCCACGGCTGATCGCCGGGGTCCCGGCGCTCGCGGCCCCGCAGTAGGGTGGACGGCACAAAACGCCGGAACAGCGGCAAATGCCCCAGGGGGTCTCCGGACCGTTTTCGGTCCGGAGGGTGGGGCAACCGCTCGGACACACCCCGCTTCCACGGGGCCGGGCCCGCGCAGGGCGGGGGAAGGAGCCCGACATGAACACATCGGCGGTGGCCGGCGGCCGACGCACCGCGCACCGGGCGGCGGACAGCACGGCCATGGCGGCCGCGGCCCGCTGGGGCCTCGCCGCCCGCGGCGTGCTCTATCTCCTGGTGGGTCTGCTCGCCCTGCGGATCGCCTTCGGCGGCTCAGGGCAGGAGGCCGACCGCGGCGGCGCGCTGGCCGAGCTCGCCGAACGCCCCTTCGGGGCCGTGCTCATCTGGGCCGTCGGCATCGGCCTCGCCGGCCTCGCCCTCTGGCAGCTCTCCGAGGCGATCGTCGGCGCGTCCGGAACGGGCGGGCGCAAGGCGCGCAAGCGGCTGATGGCGGCGGCGCGCTTCCTCTTCTACGCGGTGGTCTCGGCCTCGGTGATCGCCTTCGCGGCGCGCGCGTCCGGTTCCGGTTCGGGCTCCGGCTCCGGTTCCGGCGGCTCCGGGGGCTCGGGCGGCTCCAGCGACCGGCAGTCCCGTGACATCACGGCCCGCGCCCTGGATCTCCCGGCGGGCCAGTGGCTGGTCGCCGCGGCCGGCGCGGTCATCGTCGGCGCCGGGCTGTGGCTCGCGTACCGGGCGGTCCGGCGCTCGTACCACAAGCATCTGCGGCTGTACGAGATGTCGGAGCGCACCCGCCGGGTCGTCGACGTCCTCGGCGTCGGCGGGGGCGCGGCCCGCGGCGTGGTCTTCGCGGTGGCCGGTGGCTTCGCGATCCTGGCGGCGGTCCGCTACGACGCGGGTGAGGCGAAGGGGTTGGACGACACGCTGCGTTCTTTCCGCGACACGCCGGTGGGGCCCTGGCTGCTGGCGGCCATCGCCATCGGCCTGGCCCTCTTCGGCCTCTTCTCCTTCGCGCTGTCCCGCTGGCGCAAGGTCTGACGCTCCCCTCCCGGCGGGCTTGCGCGACGTCCCCTCCGGGGTGGTTGGCGCGACGTCCACGTTTTCTGGTCGTCCGTGACGTGACCATCGCCGTTTTCCCGGCCGAAGGCGCGGGAAAAGATCCCCGGCCTTCGGCGCGAAGCCCCATTTCCCCGCCCCGAAGGCGCGGGAAAACGAGTCC
>NZ_JBPQTV010000021.1:0-40428 GCF_051386515.1 Streptomyces sp. URMC 123
GGACTGCTGGCGCTACCTGGTGGAGGTCGAGGGGGCCGGCAAGCCGGCGGACGCGGGGGCGGCCCCTGGGCGGTGACCGCGGCGACCGCCGTAACCACTGATCGCCGTGACCGCCGTGACCGTCAGCGATATCCCGTCGCGTCCGCCGGCTTGCCGGCCCCCTCGACCTCCACCAGGTAGCGCCAGCAGTCCGGGCGCGAGCCGTCGAGATCGGTGAAGCCGTACTCCCGCGCGAGTTGCCCGCTGGAGAGCGACTGGCCGTTCCAGCGCGCGACGTCGGCGTCGCCGGCCAGGGCCGCGACCGCGCGCCCGACGTACGACGGGCTCTCCGAAACGCAGAAGTGCGGCACCGTCTCCAGCGCGTCCCGCCAGGTGTCCTCCGTGACGCCGAACGCGTCGAGCATCATTTCCGAGCGCAACCAGCCCGGGGTGAGCGCCACCGCCGTGCCGCCGTGCGGCCTCAGCTCGTGCGCGAGCACGAACGCCATGCGCAGCACGCTGTTCTTGACCAGGTCGTAGAAGTACGAGTTGCGGTAGGTCCTGCCGTTGTACGCGGACGTCCCGTCGGTCATCTCGACCACGAGCCCGCCCGGCCGCCGGATCAGCAGCGGCAGCACGAAGTGGCTGGTGATCGCGTGTGTCTCCACCCCCAGGCGGAGCAGCCGCAGTCCGTTGTCGAGGTCGTGCTCCCAGACCGGCTTGTCGAACGCGAAGAGGCGCTCGCCGCCCCAGACGTCGTTGACCAGCACGTCGAGCCGGCCCTGCTCGGCGTCGACGCGTTCGGCCAGCGCGCGGACCTGCTCGGGCACGAGGTGGTCGGTCGGCACGGCGATGCCGGTTCCGCCCACGGCGGTGACGAGCTCCGCGGTCTCCTCGATCGTCTCGGGCCGGTCGTACTCCGAGCGCCGCTCCCGCGTCGTACGGCCGGTGACGTACACCGTCGCGCCCGCCGCGCCGAGCTGGACCGCGATGCCGCGCCCGGCGCCCCGTGTGGCTCCCGCGACCAGCGCGATCTTTCCGCGCAGGTCGGGTGCGAACGTGTCGGACGTGAGTCCCATGGGGTTCCTTGTCTCTCTGTACGGTCTCTCTGTACGGCTCGGTCCGCGTCCGCCCTCGACGCCGACCGGTGGAACCATGCTCGGCCGTAAACCCGACATCTCATGTCGTGTTTTTCACCCGCCCTGCGAGCGCCGCGGGAAGCCACCGCGCCTCAGGCGTACGAGGGCCGGGCGTCCGCACCGCGACCGGCCCCGGTCCGGCGGACGCCTCCGACTAGGATCACCGTCCGTGAGCACCATGAGCGGGGACTTCCCGCACCAGGACACGGATCGCGGCCCCTCCGTACGGGACGCCGCCGTGGAGTTCGACTACCAGCCGACGGCCGCGGACTTCGAGGAGGCGCTCCGTGCGCGAGCCCGCCGGACACCGGCGGGCCGGGCCCAGGCGCTGCTGGCACCGCTGGCGGCAGTGGTCGCCGTGGTCGTCTTCACCGCGCTCCGCGCCGCCTCGCTCCCCGTGGGGATCGTCTCGCTGGTGATCTCGGTGGGAGTCGCGTCCTGGGGCACGCTGCGGGGGCTGCGCACCATGGCCCGCCGAATGCACAGCATCGTGGAGCCGTACGGGCCGGGCCGCATGGTCGCCGACGACCGTCGCGCGGTCTTCACCGGCGAGCGGGTGTCGTTCACCAACGACTGGACCGTGTTCCGGGAGTACCTGGAGACGCCTCATCTCTTCGTGCTGCTGAGCGGCGAGCGCGCGGCCGGACTCGCGGTGCTGCCGAAGCGGGGAGCCCGGGTCCCGGCGGACGTGGACCGCCTCAGGGCGATTCTGGACCGGAACCTGAAGCGGCGCTGAGCGACCACGCGGGCGCCGCGGTGAGCCAGGCCGGCCTGGCTCACCCCTCGTCCGCTACGCCAGAGGCCGCACCGTCGCCGGTCGAAGGCGTCATACGGGTGACAGTCGCGCCGCTGGTCCCCGTCCGCCGCCGTCCGGCGTGTCAGGATCGGCACCCGTTCACCCGGTTCGCCGCGCCCGATCCCCGCCCCCTCTCCCCCGCGAGCGCGCCTCGCGTGGTCGACGCGGCCCCGTCGCCCCAGGAGCAGCCATGAACGCGGTCACCCAGATCCAGGCGTACGAGGAGCTGTCCCAGGACCCCGCCGAGCGCAGCCGGCACTACACCACGCTGGTCCGCGAGTACTACGCCTTCGCCACCGATATCTACCGCTCCGCGTGGGGCGAGTCCCACCACTTCCCTCCCTTCCGGGGAGACGAGACCCGGGCCGAGGCCATGGCCGCCCTGGAGCGCGACATCGCCGACCGCGGCGGCTTCCGCCCCGGCATGACCGTCCTCGAAGTCGGCAGCGGCGTCGGCGGCCCCGCCGTCACCATCGCCGCCCACAGCGGCTCCCACGTCACCGGCCTGGACCTGGTCGAACACCGCGTCCAACACGCCACAGCCCACGCCGCCGCCCACGGCATGTCCCACCTCACCGACTTCCGCGTCGGCGACGCCACCCACATGCCCTTCGACGACAACTCCTTCGACGCCGTCTACACCATCGAGAGCATCTGCCACACGGCGGACAAGACACGGGTCCACGCGGAAGTGGCCCGCGTACTCCGCCCCGGCGGCCGCTATGTGGGCCTGGACTGGTTCCAGGCCGCGGACCTGACGGCGGAGCAGCAGGAACGGTACGTGGAACCGGTGTGCCGGGGTTTCGCACTGCCCGGGCTCCCCACGCCGACGGCCCTGCGGCAGGACCTGACGGCGGCGGGTCTGGTGGTGGAGGACCTGCACGACCTCCGCGACGAGGGCGACCTGGAGCCGAACTGGCGGGAGATCGAGGAGTTCATGGCGGCAGTCGCCCCGGAGGACAAAACGCCTCTGCTCGCGCACATGGAGCGGTCCGGCACCGCCCTCTGCACGGCGGCGCGCAACGGCACCTTCGTGATCGGGTGCTGGCTGGCCCGTAAGCCCTGACGGCCATGGCGTTCGCGCGTGAGAGCGCCACGGCCCTCCTGGTCGTCGTGGGGTTCGTGGCCGTGCTGTTCGCCGGGTCGCGGTGGCTTCCGGGCCGGCGGGTCCGGGGGCCGGTGCTCTCCGACGGGCGGCGCGAGGAGTACCGGCTCAACGGGGCGACCCTGTTCGCCCTCTGTGCGGCCGCCGCCGTGCTCTGTCTGGCGCTCGCCCCGGGAATCGTGGCCTACCCCGCCCGGCATGCGCCCGCGCTCCTGGTGGCCGCCAACGCGGTGAGCGCCGTCGCCGCCGCGGCGCTATACGTGGAGGGCAGGCGCGGCACAGTCGGACACGGGCACGACACCGCCGGGCGCGGGCACGACACCGCCGGGCGGCGGCCCCGGCACCCGGCCGCCGACTTCTTCTACGGCGTGCGGCTCAATCCCCGGCTGTTCGGGGTCGATCTGAAGATGTTCGCCTACCGCCCTTCCCTCATCGGCCTCTTTCTCGTCAATGTGTCCTGGGCGGCGGTCCAGCTGATCGAACACGGCGCGATCAGCGAACGCATGGCGGCCTATCAGGTGCTGTTCTTCCTCTACATCGCCAATTACTTCCAGTTCGAGCACGGCATGATGTACACGTGGGACGTCATGGCGGAGCGGTTCGGGCTGATGCTGGTCTGGGGCGATCTGGTTCTGGTGCCGTTCTTCTACGGCCTTCCCGGCCCCGCGCTCGTCGACATGGCGCGGCCGCTCACGGCGGGCGAGGCCGCGCTCTCCCTGACGCTCTTCTGTCTCGGCTTCTGGATGTTCCGCGGGGCGAACGAGCAGAAGCACCGGTTCAAGGCCGGCGGCGAGGTACGGATCTGGGGCCGGCCGGCGAGATCCCTGGACGGACGGCTGCTGATCTCCGGATTCTGGGGCATCGGCCGCAAGCTCAACTACACCGGTGAGCTCCTCGTCTATCTGAGCTGGACGCTGCTCTGCGGCACGGAGTCGCTCCTGCCGTACGCGGTCGTGCTCTGGCTGCTGCTGCTCTTCGCGCACCGGGCGCACCGCGACGACAAGCGCTGCCGCGCCAAGTACGGGGAGCTCTGGGAGCGCTACTGCCGAACGGCGCGGTTCCGCATGCTGCCCTTCATCTACTGAATCCGTTCCATCCACCGCATTCGTTCGGGAGGCCCGATGCGCCGGACGGCCGAGGACAGGATCACGCTGGGCTTCCTGGCCTTCTCACTCCTCCTCGCGTTCAGCCTGGAGTCCTATTTCCTTCTGCACTTCGATGACATCCACCGGCAGGACCACCCCTTCGCCGATCTGTTCCGGATCTACGCGGCCGGTGACCTCTCCTATTACGGTCAGGGCGACATCCACTTCCCCCTGGCCCTGGAATCGCTGAACGTGTGCGTCACCCAGGTGCTCAACGCCGCGGTGGCCGTGGGCCTTCTGCGCGGCCGGGCGTACCGCTACCCGCTGCAGCTCGCCGTCTCCTCCTACGTCTCGTACTCGGTCGTCCTGTACTTCTGGACGGCCGCCCTGGGCGGGCACCCGAACATGCCGGAGAAGAACGCGTGGGGCTACTTCATCTTCTACGCCCCCAACCTGCCCTGGCTCGCGGGAAACCTGCTGCTGGCCTGGTTCGCCTTCCGTGCCGTCCTCCGCGCGTTCCGCGCGCGGGGCGGCGTCACGGCCCCAGGAACGCCGTCAGGGGCCGCCGGCCCACCTGCCGGGGAGGAGTGCCGGCCCGCGGGCCGCCGAGCCACTCCAGCCAGTCCACCAGTCCACTGAGCCGCCGCGTCAGTTCCCCCCACCGCCCCGTCACGGCCGCGTCGTGCGTGGAGGACGACACCGCCTGGCCGAGGACGTGCAGGAAGGCCGCCGCGAACGTACGGCCCCGGGTGTCGGTCATCGCCAGCAGCCGTACGGAGCGGTCCCGCTTCCGCTCGTCGCCGCGCCACATGGCGAACATGGCCTGGCGCAGCGCGCGGGAGGCCGGGGTGTCCTCCGTGAGGACCCGGTGGACGCTCGCGCCGAGCCGGTCCGAGGTCCAGCACCGCTGGGTGCGCTCGCGCGCGTACGCCGCCACGTCGGCCGAGCGCGCCAGGCACTCGGCGTCCAGGAAGGCGGAGGTGAGCCCGGACGCCACCAGGGGGTGGGTGTGCCCGGCGGCGTCGCCCACCAGCGCGCACCGGCCGCGACCGTGGAAGGAGCGGCGCCGGAAGTGGTTGGCCGCCCAGTGGACGCGGCCGGCCCGCAGTTCGGCGGCGAGGGCGGGTCGCAGAGCGGGGGGCAGGGCGTCGGCGTAGCCGTGCCACAGGTAGGAGCGCACTTCGCGCGGGGTCGGGCGGGTCAGCGGCACGTCCAGGCACAGCCGTACGGTGTGCGCGTCCAGCCGGTAGGCGAGCACCGGTCCGGGGCCGCCGAGCATGATGTGCCCGTACCGCTCGGTGGGCAGCGCCGCGCCGTCCAGGGTGAGCCCGGCCATGTGGGACAGCGGCACCTTGGGCGCCAGGTCCCGGCCGCGCCCGGTGCGGGTGAGGAAGGCCCGCACCACGGACGTACGGCCGTCGGCACCGACGACCAGGGAGCCGCGCAGGGCCCGGTGGTCCGCGGTGCGCACCGTGCCGTGGGGGCCGACGTCCAGCACCCGGGCCCCGGTGGTGAGCCGGACGCCCGGGTGGGCCGCGACGGCCCGCCGCAGCACCTCCGTCAGCCGGCTGTGCGGCAGGCTGACCGCCTCGCCCTCCGGGTACGGCAGCGCGATCGGGGTGCTGCCGTCCCCGGGGTGCAGGACGAAGCCCCGGTTGGGGGTTCCCGCCGCGTCCCCGACGAGGTCGACCCCGGCCCGGCGGAGCGCCGCCACGCCGGCGGGCTGGACCCACTCCCCCGCGAGCCGGCGCGGCGCGCGGTGTTCGGCTTCCAGCACGGTGACCCGCGCTCCCCGGCGGGCGAAGGCCAGCGCGCAGGCGCAGCCGGCCGGACCGGCCCCGATCACCACCACATCGGTCGAATCCACCGGTTTCTCTCTCCGCTTCGAGTTCCCGTCCGGGCTCCGCTTCGAGCTTCGCTTCGGGCTTCGCTTCGAGGGGAGCCCCCGCCGGGACGACGACACGCTCAATAGCGGTCGAACAGTAGCAAATCACCCCATCATGACTACGCTGAGTGCGCCACGAGGCGGCATGGGAGCCATCGGCTCCACGACTCTCCAGAGGTGTTCTGCGTGATCCTGGTGACCGGAGCCGGTGGGCACCTCGGTGCCAACCTCGTCCGCAGGCTGCTGAGGGACGGGGAGGCGGTGCGGGTGCTGATCCGCGGCGACCGGACCGTCCGTCCGCGGGCCCTGGAAGGGCTGGCCGTCGAGCGGGCGTTCGGGGACCTGGGCGACGCGGCGGCGGTCCGCCGCGCGGTCGAGGGCTGCGAGCGGATCTACCACTGCGCGGCGCGGGTGTCCACGACGAGCGGCCGGAAGCACGAGATCTACCGGTCCAACGTCCTGGGGACCCGTCATGTGCTCGACGCGGCCCGGCGCGCCGGTGCGGCACGCGTGGTGGTCACGGGGTCGTTCAGCGCCACCGGGGAGGTCCCCGGCCGGCCCAGCACCGAGGACGACCCCTTCCGGCCCTTCGCCCGCCACACCCCGTACACCGTGAGCAAGGTCCTGGTGGAGCACGAGTGCCTGCGGGCCGCGGCGGCGGGGCTCGACGTGGTGATCGCGACCTCCACCGCCATCATCGGGCCGCACGACTACGGGCCGTCCCGGATGGGACGGTTGCTGCTCGACTTCGCCCACGGCCGGCTGCGGGCCTATCTGCCGGGCGGGTTCGAGTTCGTCTCCGCGGCGGATCTGGTGGAGGGCCACCTCCTGGCGATGCGGCACGGCCGCCCGGGGCGCAAGTACCTGCTGTCCACCCAGTTCAGGACCGTCGACGAGCTGATGGACCTCTACAGCGCGGTCTGCGGGGTGCCCAAGCCGGCCCTGCGCGTCCCTCCCGCGCTGATGGCGGCCGCCGCGCACGTGGCGGAGCCGGTGCTGTCCGCGCTGGCGCCGCGCCGCCGGGCGCGCTTCAGCCCCGCCGCGATCCGGTTCCTCCGCTCCCAGCGCCGGGCGGACTGCTCGCGGGCCGTGACGGAACTGGGGTACCGGCCGACCGATATCGCCGCGGCCGTGGAGCAGGCGTACGCCTGCTTCGTACGTCGTCGGCTGATCGACCGGCCGCGGTCGGCCGCCGCCGCGCCGCTGCCGAAGAGGCGCACGGCACCGGGCGTTCCGGTGGGCGCGCCATGACTCTCGACGCCGCGGCCCGCGAGGAGACGCCGACGCCCCGGCAGGCGCCCCGGCTGCCCGGCGGCCGCGTCCCCTGGGTGGGGCACGCCGCCGCCTTCGGCCGCGACCCGGTCGCGTTCCTGCGGCGGGGCCGCGGCCGGATGGGCGGGGACTTCGCCTTCACCCTGATGGGGCAGCGGGTGGTCTTCCTGTGCGGGCGGGCGGCGCACGAGGCGGTGTTCCGCGCCGACGAGACGGTGCTCAGCCCCAGGGAGGCGTACCGCTTCATGACCCCGGTCTTCGGCCCGGGGGTCGGTTACGACGCCGAACCGGAGGAGATGAGCCGGCAGATCGGCCATCTGCTCCCCGCCCTCACCTCGCGCAGCCTCGCCGGGCACGTCCGCCTCATGGAGGAGGAGGCCGAAGGGTACGTCGCCGGCTGGGCCGAGCGCGGCGAGGCCGATCTGGTCGAGGTGATGAACGACCTCACCGTCGCCATCACCACCCGCTGCCTGTTCGGCGCGGAGTTCAGCGGCCGGCTGGGGCCGGACCTGCCGCGGCTGTACCGGGACCTGGAGTCCGGCATCCGCCTGGCGGGGCTGGTCAGCACCCGGCTGCCGCTGCCGTCCTTCCGGCGGCGGGACCGGGCGCGGGCCACGATCGGCGGGGCCCTGGCCCGGGCCATCGAGGAACGACGGCGCATCGGGCGCGCGGACGCCGGACGTACCGGGCGCACCGCCCCCGGCCTTGGCCGGTGCGCGGACGCCGAACCGCGGGACGTGCTCGCCGCGCTCATGGCGGCCCGCACCCCGGGCGGCGCCCCGTTGCCCGACGAGACCATCATCGGCCTGCTCATCGGCATGATCTTCGCTGGACAGCACACCAGCGCGGTCCTCGCCGCCTGGACCGGGGTGCTGCTCCTGGACGACCAGGCGCGGGTGACCGAACTGCTCCGGGAGCAGGACGAGGCGCTCGGGGAGGAGGGGCCCCTCGATGTCCCGGCGCTGCGTCGCATGGAGCGCCTGGAGTGGTGCGTCCGCGAGGCGGAGCGTCTGCATCCGCCGCTGGTGATCCTGATGCGCAAGGCGCTGCGGGACTTCGCGTACGGCGGCCGGCTCGTCCCCGCCGGGGCGCTCGTCATGGTCTCGCCGGCGGTCTCGCACCGGCTGCCGGAGGTCTTCCGGGACCCGGAGACGTACGACCCGTGCCGGTACGGTCCCGGCCGCGAGGAGCACGCGCACCCGTACGCCCTGATCGGTTTCGGCGGTGGCAGGCACCGCTGTGTCGGCACGGCGTTCGCCTACCAGCAGGTGAAGGTCGTCTGGAGCGTGCTGCTGAGGCGGTTCGACCTCGAACTCGCCGAGGGGCCCCATCTCCCGGACTACTCCACCCTCGTGCCCGGACCGCGCTCCCCCTGCCGGGTCCGTTACCGGCGGCGCGGCCTCCGCCGCGCGGCCGCCGGCCTCTCGGAGGCCCGCCGGTGACCGCCGCGGCCGAGCGTCCGCCCACTCCGAGCGCCTCCTCGCTCCCGCCCGCTCCGGCCGGCCCGCCCGACTTCGTCTCCGCGCGCGGCAAGCGACAGAAGGTGCGGGCGGCGGGCATGGACCCGGACTACTGGTATCCGGTCGAGTACGAGAAGGCCGTGGCCCCGGGTCAGGTGGTGGAGACCCGGTTCTGGGGCACCTCCATCGCGGTCTTCCGCGGCCACGACGGGGTGCTCCGCGCCCTGGAGAACCGCTGCGCCCACCGTCAGCTCAAGCTCTCCCTCGGCGAGGTCACCGGCTGCCACCTCACCTGCGGCTACCACGGCTGGACCTACGACGGCGACGGACGCGTCGTGCACTACGCCCACGACCTGTTCGGCCGGGCGCGGCCGGAGGTGCGGGTGGGCAGCTATCCGGTGACCACCCGGCACGGCCTGATCTGGATCTTCCCCGGCGATCCCGCGCGAGCGGCGCACCGGGCCATTCCGGAGATCCCCGAGCTCTCCGGGCCGAGGCCATGGGCGCGGATCGAGGCGGACTACACCTGGCGCGCCCACCACTCCATGATCATCGACAATGTCAGCGACTTCACCCACGCCTATCTCCACCGCAGGTACCGGCCGTTCTGGGACGCCACGCTGACGCACTGCGAAGCGGTCGGGGACACCGTCCGGCTCGCGTACCGCACGAGGATCGGCGGCGGGCGGGTCACGGGCCGGTTCGTGGACCGCGAGCGGGTCGACACCACCTCCATCGACCTGGCGTTCGACTACCCCTACCAGCGCTCCGACACGGGCGGGTCCATCAAGCACTGGTGCTTCGTGCTGCCCATGGACCGCACGACCACCCGGGTGTTCTTCCTCTTCTACTTCGACTCCCTCGCCGTCCCGGGCACCCGGCTGCGCGTGCCCCGCCTCCTCATGGGCCCGCTGATGAAGCTGGCGGGGGCGCTGGCCGTCCGTCCGCTGCTCCGCCAGGACGGCGAGGCCGTGGAGGCCGAACAGCAGGGCTACGAGGCGAACCACGCCGCACCGGTCGTCGAGCTCAACCCGGCCGTGCACCTCTTCCAGGACCTCACCATCCGCAAATGGCAGGACCACCTTGACCGAGAACACGCATCCGCGAGCCGACGCGGCACCCGGGGCCGTGCCGTCTCCGCTCCCGTCACCCCGGACGGCGCTCCGGCGCGCGACTGACCGGTTGCTCGAGCAACAGCGGCCCGACGGCTGCTGGGAGGGGGAAATGGTGTGGAACACCATGATCCTGTCCCAGTACGTCATCGTCGCCCACATCATCGGCCACCCGCCGGCGCCTCGGGAGCGGGACGCGATGGTCCATCACTACCGCACCACCGCCACGGCGGAGGGCGGGTGGCGCCTGCACCCCGAGTCCGGCACCTCCATGTACTGCACCGTGCTCGCGTACACGGCCCTGCGGCTGCTGGGGACGGGCCCGGACGAGGAACCGTGCCGGCGGGCCGGGGGCTGGCTGCGCGTCCAGCCCGGAGGTGTGCCCTCCGTTCCCACCTGGGGCAAGTTCTGGCTGGCCCTGGCCGGGCTGTACGACTACCGGGGGATCAACCCCGCCCCGCCGGAGGTCTTCCTCCTGCCCCGCTGGGCCCCGGTGCACCCCGACCGGCTCTACTGCCACACCCGCTCGGTCCACCAGGCGATGGCCTATCTGTACGGCTGCCGCTTCCACGCCGACCTGGGGAACGTCGGACACCAGCTGCGCCAGGAGCTGTTCGGGGCGAAGCGCTCCTCACCGGAGGCGCGGGGGCCGGCGGAGCTGCCGCGCGAGCGACGCGCGTACGGCCCGGACGTCCACGTCCCGCCCGGGGCACTGCTGCGCACCGTGCACGCCCTCGCGCGCCTGTACGAGCGCCGGCCGGCGCGGGCGGTCCGCGCACGGGCCCTGGGCCGCTGTCGCGTTCGTGTGGAGCACGAGCAGCGGGTGACCGCCGGGCTCGGCCTGTCGCCGGTGAACGCCCTGCTCAACGTGCTGGTGCTGCACCACGGCCGGCCGGGCTCCGACGCGGCCGCCGAAGCGCTCGACGCCCTGGCGTACTGGCGCTGGGAGGACCACGACGGCATCCGCTACGCCGGTGCGCGCTCCCACACCTGGGATACCGCGTTCGCCGTGGAAGCCCTGCTCGCCGGTGGAGCCGGCACCGCCGGCGGGGCGGGCGCCGCCGGCGGGGCGGGCGCCGCCGGCGGGGCGGGCGCCGCCTCCGACGCAGGCATCGCCTCCGGGGCGGGCACCGTCTCCGGGGCGGGGGCGACCGGCCGGGCCCTGGGCCGGGCCACCGCGTTTCTGCGCCGGGCGCAGGTCACGCGGGAGGTGCCCGACCCCGAGGTGACCGGGCGGGCCCCGGCCCTGGGCGGCTGGTGCTTCTCCGAAGGGGGGCACCGCTGGCCGGTCAGCGACTGCACGGCAGAGGCCCTCGCCGCGCTGCTGCGCGCCCGCCCCCGGCTCCCCGGTGACGAGTCGATCAGCCCGGCGCGGGTGCGGGAGGCCGTCGTCTTCCTGCTGGAGCGCCAGAACCGGGACGGCGGTTTCGGCACGTACGAGCGGCGGCGCGGCCCCCGGCTGCTGGAGGCGCTCAACCCGGCGGAGATGTTCACCGACTGCGTCGTGGAGGGCTCCTACGTCGAGTGCACCGGCTCGGCGCTGGTCGCCCTCGCCTCCCTGCCGCCCGACCCCCTGAGCGTACCGCCGGCGGAGATCGCGCGTGCCCGGGCCCGCGCGGTCCGCTTTCTGCTGCGCCGCCAGCACAAGGACGGCTCGTGGCCGGCCGCGTGGGGCGTCAACCGCGTCTACGGCACGTGGTTCGCCGTCCGCGGGCTGCGCGCCGCGGGCCTGCCCGCCGACCACCCCGCGCTGGGGCGCGCCGCCGCCTGGCTCCGCGCGGTGCAGCGCGCGGACGGCGGCTGGGGGGAGCACCACCGCGGCTGCGTCGAGAAGCGCTATGTCGCCCACGCGGCGGGCCAGCCGGTGTCCACCGCGTGGGCGCTGCTGGCCCTGATGGAGGTGGCCGGGCCGGACGACCCGGCGGTCGACGCCGGCGTGCGCTGGCTCCGCGCGCACCAGAACCCCGACGGCACCTGGACCCAGACGTCCGTGACCGGGGTGTTCTTCGGCACCGCGATGCTCGACTACCGCCTGTACGCCTCGTACTTCCCCCTCTGGGCCCTGGGGCGCCGGCTGGAGGCGGAGGGGAGCCGCCCGGCGGAGACCGCCGTCGCGAACGCCGACGACGCCATGGGCTGCGCGGCCCCCGGCGGACAGCGGCACGGCGGATAGCGGCTCCGGCGGAAGGACGTGATGGTGCGCAGACCCTCGCGGGTGGCCGTGGTGGGCGCCGGCATGGCCGGTCTCGGCGCGGCGTGGGCGCTGAGCCGTCATCCGGACCGCTTCGACATCCAGGTGTTCGAGGAGAAGGACCGGATCGGCGGGAACGCCTTCACCGTGGACATGCCGCAGCGCTCCGGCGGCACCGTCCCGGTCGACATCTCGGTGACCGCCTTCATCCCCTCCGTCTACCAGAACTTCCTCGCCCTGCTGCGGCACTGCGACATCACGCCGGTCGAGACGCGGTTCTCCTACGCCGTGCACTACCGGGGCGGGGTCCACGCCCATGACTTCGACGGCTCGCTGAAGCGGCGCTACCGCGAGGACCTGGAGACGTTCCGGCGCATGCTGCGGACGCTCCGGGCCTTCGGCGCCCTCGGCCGCCGCCCGCACCGCCTGGCGGCCGCCGCCAATCCGTTCAACTTCGTGAGCATGCGCCAGGCCCTGGACTGGTGGGGCGTCTCCACCGGCTTCCGGTACGCCATCCTCAAACCGATGTTCGTCAATTTCGTGCTCGCCACGGACGTCTTCTCCATGCCCGCCGCGATGTTCGCCCGCTACCTGGACTTCTTCGACGTGGAGAAGTCCACCCCCATGACCACCTGGCCCGGCGGCACCCGGGAGATCTACCGGCGGATGACCGCCGGCTTCGCCGACCGCGTCCACCTGGGGCGCCCGGTGACCCGGGTCATCCGGGACGGGGCCGGGGTGACCCTGCGCGACGCCCGCGGCACCGACGAGCGGTTCGACGCCGTGATCATGGCCTGCAACGCCAACCAGGCGTTGCCCCTGCTCCACCGCCCGTCGGCCCTGGAGCGCCGTCTGCTGGGCGGCGTGCGCTACAACAGCGAGCTGCACCACCACGCCGTCGTCCACCACGACGCGTCGGTCCTGCCCGAGGACGCCACGGACGTCCGGCGGACCCGCAGCAACTTCATCCGCCAGTACGGCGGCCGGCCGGACAACTACGAGATCACGTATCTCATGCACAACCAGCAGCCGTGGGCCCGGGACTCCGACCTCCCCCTGCTGGTGACCTACAACGCCGAGCGCCCGGTCCGCCCGGACACCGTGGTCGCCCGCGAGTGGTTCCAGCACGTCGTCCACGACCTGCGGCACGTGGTCCTCCTCCAGCCGTTGCTGACCAGACTCCAGGGCCGCGCCCGCACCTGGTACTGCGGCGCGCACACCTGCGTCAACAGCCAGGAGCACGCCCTGATCTCGGGACTGAGCGTGGCCCGGCAGCTCGGCGCCGACTATCCCTTCGCCGACGACCCGCGGGCCCGCGTGTGGTTCGACTTCTACGGCCGCATGGTCGTGGGCCGCGCCTTCCGCGGCGCCTGAGGCCGGCCGCCCCGGGGTGCGTGTACGGCGTTCGCGTCGTGTTTTCCGGCAGGGCCGGAATCCGGCGCGCGCCGGTTGGGTGGCGCGGGCGCCCGTCGACCATGGTGGACGACGACAGGGGGCGGCCCTTCGCCCCCACCGGCGCCGCGGTGATGCGCGGTCCGGGTCCGAGCCTCGCAGGAGTTCCTCAGATGATCTTCATTGTGGTCAAGTTCACCGTCCGTCCGGAGCGCAGCGACGACTGGCTCTCCCTGGTCGACGACTTCACCCGCGCCACCCGTGCGGAGCCGGGCAACCTCTTCTACGAGTGGTCGCGCAGCGTGGACGACCCGAACCAGTTCGTCCTGGTCGAGGGCTTCGCCGACCGCGAGGCCGGGGACGCGCACGTCAACTCGGACCACTTCCGGGCGGGCATGGAGACGATGGCGGACGCGATCGCCGAGACGCCGCGCATCATCAGCGTCGAGGCGCCGGGCGACGGCTGGTCGCTGATGGCCGAGCTGAGCCCCCGCACCGCCTGACGCCACCCGGCCGCCGGGCCGGCGGGCCGGCGGGCCGGCGGGGCCGGCTCGGCCGGTCCGAGGCGGCCGGTCCGAGGCGGCCGGTCCGAGGCGGCCGACCGCCCTCTCCCGCCGCGGGGCCTGTCGGGCCACCCCTGGCACCGGGGTGCCCCGACAGGCTCCGCGCGGCGGGCCGTCCGCACTCAGCCGATCGCCGCCTCCATCGCGGGGACCGGCTCCCGCGCCCCCGGAACCGTGGCGTCCGGGTCCGCGCCCACCGGTCGGACGACCAGGAAGCCCTGGTTCTCCGCGGCGCGGAAGGCAAAGGCGTCCTGGGCGAAGTGGGCCGCGAGGGACATGGTCAGGTGATAGCAGACCACCGAGGACGGCACCTGGAAAATGCGCGGGCTGTCCACCAGCAGGGGCAGTTCCGCCAGCAGGTAGTCCATTCCGGCCCGCAGATGCGCCGGGGTGACGGGACCGGCCGCGCCCGGCCGGTTCGCCACGATGCCGTGCACCATCTCCTCGCAGGCCGCGGCGAATTCCGGATCGGTCGCCAGGGCCGTTTCCGAGCGCCGTCGTATCTCCTGGTACTCGCGCAGCCGCTGGAGTTCGGAGAGGGCGTGGAGCCGGAAGCGGGAGCGTTCCGAGCCGAGTTCCTCCAGCGCCCGCCGGGTTCTGCGCCGGGTGTCCTTCACCCGGGACCGCGCGGATCTGGCGGCGTATTCGGGGGTGCGGCCGTCGGCGACGAGCATCGTGTCGATATGGGTGTCGACATAGACGACGTCCACGGCGGCGAAGCGGCCGGCGACCCAGTGGAAGAGCGCGGCCAGGCGTTCCTGGTTGAAATAGCTGTTCCCCGGGCTTATCCCGATGAGCGCGTGGTCCCCACGTTCCGCTGTCCGGCGGGACGCGTCGCTGAGCGGCTCCGCTCGAAATCCCCGGGCGGTGCCCGGGAGTGGAGTCGTTCGCATGGTGTGTTCTCCCGATCCGCCCTCGTGAGGGCGTGGTCTTACGCCCTTACGAGGACGTGGTCTCCCGAAGGGCGTCGGCCAGCATTCCGCACAGTTCGTCGAGCGTGTCGGAGATGTCGAGGCTCCCGCCCATGGGGGCGAACATGATGTCGTCGAGCCGGGCGCGCACGGCGGTCAGCCGCGGCTCGTGCACGCCGTGCTCCTCCAGCGTCTCCAGCGCCCGGCGGGCGGCGTCGGCGCAGCGTATGGCGCCGTAGTCGGGCGGCTCCTGGAGGAGGCCGCGGCCACTGCTCAGCAAATAGGCGGCGAGGAGGGCGATGTCCTCAACCAGCCGGGGCGACGGCGGGGCGCTGTCCCCACGACTCATGACTGACCACCTCATCCCTGTGACGGCGCTCGGACGGTGTGTGTTCCTTCCCCGGATGTCCGATGGGCACGATCAGCACCGGCTCGATGTGCTCGGGGAGATTCAGCAGCCGGCTGATGGGCCCGCGCCGGAAGCTGTTGACGGGGCAGGCGCCCAGGCCGAGGGCGTGGGCGGCGAGCAGAAGGTTCTCGACGGCCATCGCCACACAGAGTTTGCTGGTGTGGTAGAGCTCCGAGGAGAACTTCTCCGACTGGGCCCGGTCGACGCAGGCGACGACGGTGAGCGTGGGTGTGCCGATGATGCCCGGGGAGAATGCCCTGACGCGCCGTAAACTGGCCGGCTCCCGCACCACGACGAATGACCAGGCCTGTTTGTTGGAGGCACTCGGTGCGGCGAGCATCGCGTCGAGCATGCGGTCGACCAGGGCGTCGTCGACCGGTTTAGGCGAGTACTTTCTGACGACGCTGCGCGTGCGCATGACGTCGAATACGTCCGGTGGCGAATGGTCCGACATGGAAACCTTTCCGAGGGCGTCGAGAACCGCGTCGGGAACCGCGGAGAAAGTCGCTCGGGAAGCCACGCATCGAGCCCCGGACAAGCCTGGTGCGCCGGAACGGAACCTGCCGCACACGCCGTTCCACGGGCCCTTGAGGCATTCCCGGGCGACTTTCTTGCGTGTGTATGCCCACGGCGTCGGACCATGAACGACAAACACCACAGAACGTCAAGTCGCGGGCGCCGCCAGGGACAGCGTCGCGTCGCCGCTCTCGTGGAGGGGCCCGGCGATGGGGGGCAGCCCCAGCCGGCGGGCGGCCAGCACCGCGAGCACCCGGCGGTGCGCGACCACGACCACGTCACCGGGGTCCTCGCCGTCCTCCGCCCGCTCTCCCCCATCGGTCGCGCCGGTGACGCCGGTGACGCCGGTCGCGCCGGTGGCGCCGATCGCGGGCGCGACCCGGTCCAGCAGGCGGTCGCAGCGCTCGGCGACCTGGTCGAGGCTCTCCCCCGGCAGGCCGGGGCCGCCGGGGACCACACCGTCGGTCCACAGGTCCCACCCCGGGCGCTCGCGCCTGATCTCCTCCGTGGTGCGGCCCTCGTAACCGCCGAAGCTCCACTCCCGCAGGTCCGTCTCCAGGCGCGGGTTGGGCAGCCCGGCCAGGCCGGCGGTGTGCAGGGCCGGCTGCGCGGGGCTGGACAGCACCAGGGCTATGCGGCGCCCCGCGAGCAGGCGCCCCATCGCGCGGGCCTGGGCCTCGCCGCGCGGGGTCAGCGACAGGTCGGTGTGGCTGGCGTACCGGCCGGCACGGCTCCACGGCGTCTCGGCGTGGCGGATCAGCAGCAGCTCACCCATGGCGCACACCCCTTCCGCGGGCCGGCCGGGGCCGCGCCTGGGGTCCGCCCGGGACGGCGAGCACCGGGCAGCGGGCCCTGCGCAGGCAGTAGCGGCTCACCGAGCCTATGAGCAGCCGGCGCACCGGGCCGTGGCAGCGGGTGCCGACCACCAGGAGGTCGCCGTCGGGGCGCGTGCACCGCACCAGGAGGTGGCGGGGCTCGCCATGGCGGACGGCCGGGGTGAAGGGGACGTCGTCGGGCAGCCCGCCGAGGGCGTGCTCGCAGGAGCGCAGCAGCTTCTCCCTGGCCTTCTCCCGGAGTTCCGTCTCGGTGCGCGGGTCCAGCGGCCAGACCCGGTCCACGTAGTCGCCCTCCGGCGAGCTGTAGACGTACACGGGGTGCAGTTCCGCGCGGTGGCGTCGGGCCTCGCCGGCGGCGTGCCGCAGGGCCTCGATGCTGCCGGGGGAGCCGTCCACGCCCACCACGACGCGCCGGATGGTGTCGCTCATCGGTCGTGTCCCTTCCTCGTCCATCGGTCACTGGTCACTCGGTCCCGGTCGTCCCGTCGTTCTCGCGTCGACCGCCTCGACCCGCCATCCACGCTAGGGGCCGGCGGCACACCGCCACCTCCCCCGGCCGGGGGGTCGAGCGGGGGACATTCCGCTCCCCCGGACGGGGGGTCCGCGTACCTCACACCACGGGCCCGAGGCGCCGGATGCCGCACAGGACGACCAGTACCGCGCAGCCCGCCAGGGCGACCGGCACCGCGAAGGCCAGGTGCGCGCCGGCCCCGGCGACCGCCCAGCCGCCCACCAGCGCCCCCAGGGACATGCCGCCGCTGATGCCGGACATCAGCCAGGTCAGCCCCTCGTTGAGCCGGGCCGCCGGAACCAGCCGCTCCACCAGGCTGTTCGCCGTGACGATCGCCGGCGAGACGAAGATCCCGGCGACCAGGAGGGAGCCGGCCACCTCGGGGAGGTTCTGCGCGAGGAGCAGCGGCACGGTGGCGAGCGCCAGCGCGGACACACAGCGCAGCAGGCGCGGCGGGAGCGCGCGGGCGGGCCGCAGGGCGCCCAGGACCAGCCCGGCGACACAGCTGCTGAGCGCCAGGCACGCCAGGGCGAGGGAGGCGGCCCCCCGCTGGCCCCGCTCGGTCGCGAAGGCGACCACGACCACGTCGAGGGAGCCGAAGACGCCGCCCAGGGCGAGGAAGGTGGGCACCAGCGTCCACAGCCCCGGGTGGCCGGCGCCGCGGGCCCGGGCCGGCGGGGCGGGCCTCGGGGCCGGCTCGGTGCGGCGCTGCGCGGTGACCCCCACCGTGCCGACCAGGGCGAACACCATCGCGCACAGCACACCCGCCTCCGGCAGTACGGCGGTGGCGAGCGTCAGGGCGAGGATCGGGCCCAGGACGAAGGTCAGCTCGTCGGCCACCGACTCCAGCGAGAAGGCGGTGTGCAGAGTTCTGTCGTCCCGGCACAGCGCGCTCCAGCGGGCGCGCATCAGGGAGCCGACATTGGGCAGCGCCCCCGCCACGGCGGCACAGGGCAGGTGGACCCAGGCAGGGGCCCCGGTGGCACCGCAGAGGGCGAGCCCGGCGAGCCCGAGCAGCGCCACGGCCAGGGCGGGGCGCGCCGCGGCGCGCTGTCCGCGGCGGTCGACGCACCGCGCGATCAGGGGCCCGAGGGCAGCGAGGGAGATCGAGAAGGCCGCGGCCACCGCGCCGGCCAGGGCGTAGTCGCCGGTCCGCTGGGAGAGCATGCCGACGATGCCGATGCCGATCATCGCGCGCGGGGCGCGGCCGATGAGGCCGGCCACGGCCAGCGGTTTCGTTCCGGGCAGGGTGAACAGATCACGGTAGAGGCTGAGCACGGCGATGCGACTCCCGGCGGGCGCTGGACGGCGGTGCCGGCGCCCGGCGCGTACGACCACGCCGGGCGGGGCCCCGGGGCGACGGCGCGCGGACGGGTACGGGCGCGCCACCCGTCCCATGCTGGTGGCCGGCGCGGGCGGGGTACGGGGGGCGGCCGGACGAAGCGGGGGGTGGAAAGGCCGTCCCCCGATCGGTGGACCGCCGCCCGCCCGACCCGTACGGGGGCGAGGCCGGTACGTGGGCGGGTCCATCTCGTGGGTGGGCCCGGTACGTGGGCGGGCCCGGCGCAGGAAAGCGGCCGGCGCGTGAACGGGCCGGTACGTGGGCGGGCGGCGAGGCCGGTACGTGAGGCAGCCCGTACGTGGGCGAGTCCGGTACGTGAAACGAAGCCGTACGTGGGCCGGGCCCCGCCGGCGGCCCGCGCGACACCGCCGGGTCAGGCGGCCGACTCGTGGGGGTCGGGCAGCCGCACCTCCACCGTCGTGGGCCCGCCCGGCGCGCTGTCGACCGTGAACCGCCCACCCGCGCTCTCGATGCGGACGTAGTGGCTGGCCAGCCCGATGTGGCCGTGGACCAGGCGGCCGCGGACGGCCTCGGGATCGAACCCCACGCCGTTGTCGCGCACGCTCAGCACGGTCTCCTCCCCCTCCCGGGCGAGCCGGACCCACACCCGCGTGGCCCGTGCGTGCTTGACGACATTGCTCAGCAGTTCGCGGGCCACGGAGTAGAGGAGCGCCTCGTGGCCGACCGGGCCGCCGCGCCACAGGTCGTAGTGGACCGTGAAGCCGCCGCGCCGGGCGAACCGCTCGCCGGCGGCCTCCAGGGCCGCGGCCAGCCCCGCCGCGGCCAGCACCTGCGGGTGGAGCTCGAAGATGGCCTCGCGCATCTCCTTGACCGTGCGCCGCACTCCGGTCTCGGCGCGGGTCAGCGCGGGCGAGGGAGCGCCGGCCTCCGCCTCCTCCAGGTCGTGCAGGGCGGCGAGCAGGGTCTGCACGGCGCCGTCGTGCAGACCGTCGGCGAGCTCGGCGCGCTGCCGGGTCTCCGCCGCCAGCGCGTCCTCGAGCAGCAGCTCACGGTTGTCGAGCAGCGCGGAGACGCGTTGGGAGTGCCGGCGGAGCAGCTCCGCGATCAGCGTGCAGGCCCCTATGATCCACAGCAGGTACGCCGCGTCCACGACGATCGGCCAGGCCTCCTCGCCTCGGCCGTCGATCAGGCGGGGCACGGACATCACCGCGTACGCGCCCACGCAGACGGCGCCGATGGCGGCGGTCAGCCGGGGCATCTGCCACAGGACTGTGGCGACGGGCCAGACGAAGTACGCGTACCGCACCGTGGAGTCCTGGCCGCCGGAGAGGGCGGCGAGCCCGGTGAACAGCAGGAGGTCCACGATCACCGCCGCGACGGCGCCGGTCACCCCGCGCACGCGCCGCCGGTACACCCACACCAGCCGGCCCAGGGACCACAGGCCGTAGCCGGCCAGCAGCCAGAAGTACGAGGCGGGGAAGAGGTCGCCGGCCGGGTCGCGGCCGGCGAGCGCGAGGGGCCCGAGCATGGGGAGCCGGAGCCAGGCGACGTAGCGGCTGGAGCGCGTGGTCATCTCGGCGAGGCCCTGTTCGCGCCACCGGGTGCTCATCCGGGGCCTCCCGGACCACCGCCGGGACCGCTTGGACCGCTTGGACCGTGCCGCCCGGGGCGCGTCGCCGCCCGGCGCGCCCGGCATGCGGCGCGCACGACGCGGGGAGCGCGGAGGACGCACGGCACGCATCCGACGGTAACGCGCGCGGGGGCGCCCCGCGCGCTGCTCACGGCCGGGCGGCGCGCGGGCCGGACGGAAATCGCTTCGCCTCACCGCGGTGGCGCAATGAGAATCGCGTCATGACCACCGACTTCACCATCCGCCCGGCTCGGCCCACCGACGCGCGGGCCTTGGCCGAGCTGCGCTGGGCGTTCAAGCACGAGGACCGGGACAAGGGCGAGGGCAAGGACGAGGGCGAGGGCAAGGACGAGGGCGAGGACGCGGCCCGTGAAGGGAGGCCGACGGCCCCGGCGCGGCCCTTGGAAGAGGCCGAGCGATGGATGCGCGACCGGCTCACCGGCGGCCACTGGCTGGCCTGGGTCGCCGAAGCCGAATGCGGAGCGAGGGCGGGGGCCGGAACCGGGGCAACGGCCGGGGCCGGGGCAGCGATCGTCGGCCACGTCTTCCTCTGCCTGGTGGAGAGGGTGCCGGAGCCGTACGACGACAACGCGCCGATCGGCTATGTGACGAACTTCTTCGTCACACCGGCGCACCGCAACCAGGGGGCCGGCTCGGCCCTGCTCGACGCGCTGAAACAGCACGCACACGGCGCTGGACTCGACACGCTGATCGTCTGGCCGTCCGAGCGCAGCAGTCCTCTCTACCGGCGCTCCGGCTTCCAGCCCTCGGCCGAACTGCTGGAACTACCGCTCGACGCCTGACGAGTTCGGCTCCCGGCACGCGCTCTTCCCACTCCCGCACCCGCCCCTCTCCGGTGACCCGCACCGTTCCGGCTTTTTCGATCACCAGCGAAGCGAAATGATCTACGATCGCCCGATGACCACAGTGTTGATCATCGGTGCGGGTGACATGGGGGAACGGGTCGCGGACGGGCTGGCCGCCGGCGGCCGGGTACGGCGCGTACTGGTGGCGGGCCGGTCCACCGCGGGCGACGCCGTCGCGGCGACCGTGGCCAGCGCCCGCGACTGCCTGGTCGAGGCGGTCCGGCTCGACGCGGACCGACAGGACGAGGTGGCCGAGCTGCTCACCAGCGCCCGCCCCGACCTGGTCGTGCACTGCGCCTCGCTGCGCAGCCCCTGGGCGATGTCCGGCCGCCCCGATCCGGCGGCCCGCGCGGTGGAGGCGGCCGGGCTCGCCCTGCGGCTGCCGTACCAACTGCCCCTGATCCTCTCCGTGATGCGGGCCGTGCGCGCGGCCGGCCTCACCGGGCCGGTGGCCAACCTGTCCTTCCCGGACGTCACCGGGCCGGTCCTGGCCCGCCTCGGCCTGGCCCCGACCATCGGCCTCGGGAACGCCGCCATGATGCAGCTGCGGGTGCGCGCCGCCCTGCGCGCCGCGCGCCCGGACCAGCCCCTGCCGCTGATCCGTGTGCTCGGGCACCACTCCCAGGTGTTCGACGTCATGCGGGCGAACCGGCCCGCCGAGCCGGACCGGCGCTGCCGGGTGTATCTCGGCGAGGAGGGGCGGCGGGACGACACCCTCGCCTACCAGGCGCCGCCGCTCGCGCCCGGCCCGCGCTACAACGCGGTCACCGCGGCCGCCGTCGTCCCCGTCCTCGAAGCGCTGCTGCCCGGGGCCGGCCCGCTGCGCCATTCCACGGCCGCGCCGGCCGGCCTGCCGGGCGGGTACCCGGTCCGCATCGCCGACGGCTCCGTCGCCCTGGACCTGCCGCCGGGGCTCTCCGAAGCCGACGCGATCGCCTTCAACGAGCGCATGGCCGGCGGTGACGGTGTCGAGCGCATCGACGACGACGGCACGGTCCACCTGACCGCCGCCGCCCATCGGGCCGTTGCCGACATCGCACCGGACCTGGCCCTCCCCATCGCCGTCGACGACCTCGCGGAGCGGGCGGCGCTGCTCGACTCCGTGCTCGCCTGAGGGAGTCGCCTGACGGAGGGCGCCGGGCGGCACGGCGCGGGAGGGACGGCGCGGAGGCATCGGCCGCAAGCGTCGACGGCGGTGCCGCTTACGATCGGCCGGTCGTCCGTCCTCGTCGTCACGTCAGGAGTCCTGTGTCCGCCCCCGCCCCCCTCGTCCCCTCAGATGTCCCGTGCGGTGTCCCGTCCCGTCTCCCGTCCGGTCCGGCGCTGCTGCGCGTCGAGTGCCTTCCCCCCGGCCAGGAGGCGGCACCGCGGGCGCTGCTGTGGCGGGCCGGCCCCGGCTGGCGGATGGTCAGCAGCGCGGTCCTGGGCGGCGGGATGGGCGATCGCTCCTGGGTGCTGAACGCCCAGGTGCCCCATGGGTACCGCGGGACCGACCCCGTACGGGACCTGGCCCTGCGGGCGCGGGCGGCCGGGCTGGAGGGCGAGGGGGTCGGGCTGATGACCGCCGCGGAGGTCGGCCGCTTCGCCCACGGTGAGGACGGTGGCGTGGAGGCCGTGGTGACCGCGGGCCTGGGGGTGACCGGCTGGGCCGCCTCCCCCGCGCCCGGACGGACCGGTCCCCCGCCGGCCGGAACGGTCAACATCATCGCCGCCCTGCCCGTGGCCCTGTCGGACGCCGCTCTCGTCAACGCGGTCGCCACCGCCACGGAGGCCAAGGTGCAGGCGCTGCTGGACGCCGGCTACGACTGCTCCGGGACCCCCACCGATGCCGTGTGCGTCGCGTCGAGGAGCCCCCGGGCCGGCTGTGACCTCGACAACGGGACCGACAACGGGATCGACCATGGGACCGACCACGGGATCGACGGCGGAGTGGACAGCGGCGCCGCCGGCGAGGTCGAGGCGTTCGCGGGGCCGCGCTCGCTGTGGGGCGCACGCCTCGCACGCGCCGTTCACCGCGCCGTGCACGCCGCCGCGCTCGCGGCTCGCGACAACTGCTGAGCCGGAAGTTCCCCCGGTACCCTGCGGCAGCATGAGCGCAACGCTTCGCGAGGTGGTGCGGGAGGTCGTGACCCGCGCCGCCCCGCAGGAACTGCCCCTGCTCGACGGCGTCGAGTCCCTGCCCGAGGAGCGGGTGACGGAGCTGTTCGGCGCGCGCGGGCGCCGGGGGGACACCCTCGGCTTCGGGATCGCCGAGGCCACCGCCCTCGTCACCCCCGTGGTGTGGATGGTGGTGGCCGAAGTGGTCGGCCGCGGGGTCGGGCCGGTGCTGGACGGGGCGTTCGCGCGGGCCCGGTCCCGGTGGGCGCGGCGCTTCCGTCGGGCGCCGGCCGTCCCGGTCACCGTTCCCCCGCTCTCGCCGGCGCAGTTGGACGCCGTGCACCGGCAGGTTCAGGAACGGGCCGGAGGGGCCGGCCTGGACGCGGCGGCGGCCGGGGCCCTCGCCGACACGGTGGTGTCCTGCCTCGCCCGGAGCGCCGGCCGGGAGCCGGAACGCATGCCGGAGCGCACGGGCGACGGCGCCGGCTGAGACGCCGGGCCGGGCACGGCGAACGCACGACGAACACAACGAACACACGGTTGTCGGATCTGACACGGGGGGCGGGCCGGGGACGACTTGACGACGATGACTTCCCGCGGCGTCCTGGCGCGCGGCACCACGCTCCACTTCCTCATGCTCCTGTGCGTGATGTCGATCGCCTGCGTTTCCATGATCAACGCTACGGTGTCGGCGCTCCGGGCCGAGAGCTCCTTCCGGGAATGCGTCCGGGTGGCCGACCTGGATCTCAACACTGCCCTGGGGAGGGCCGCTCTCTGGACCGACAGCGGCTTCGCGGACTGCCGGCTGCGCCTGGAGGCGGAGGGCCTGCGGTTCTCCCTGTTGGGTACGGCCCTGCTCGCCGGCGCGGCCCTGCTGCTGTACTGGTGTCTGCCGCGGTGGCGGCGCAGGCGACTGGTGCCGGTGGTGGACCGCCCGGGGGCGCGCCCCTGTCCGGCGCTCGGGCGGGCCCTCCCGGCCACCCTGGTCGAGCACCTGGACGAGCTCACCCGCCGGTCGCGGCTCGCCCGTCGGCCCGACTTCGTGATGGACCCCAGCCGGTCCGGGGCCGGGGCGTACGTCTTCGGGCGGGCGGGCCGCTACACCGTCTGCCTCTACGGGGGTCTCGTCGCCTGTCGCGCGCGGGACCGCCGTACGTTCGAGGCCGTCGTCCTGCACGAACTGGCGCATCTGCGCAACCGGGACGTGGACATCACCTACCTCACGGTCGCGCTGTGGCGCTGCTTTCTGTCGGCGGTGCTGATCCCGTACGTCCTCCTGCAGTCCGGGCTGGTGGCGCGGGAGTGGCTGGGCGCGGAGAGCTTCCACTGGTCGCGGACCGCCCCCGGGGTCGAGGAGGTGCTCTTCAGCGCGTTCCTCGTGGCCCTCGTCCTCCTGGCCCGGGCGGATGTGCTCCGCAGCCGGGAGCTGGTCGCCGACTTCGACGCGGTCTCGCTGGGCGCGGACCCGGCGGTGTGGGCCGCGCGGTCCTCGGCCGGCCCGGGGCGGCCCGCCACCGGGGCCCGCGCGGCGGGCAGGGCGGCCGCCCAGTGGTTCCGCCGGCTGTGGCGCACGCACCCCGACTGGACCCACCGGCACCAGTCGCTGACCCGGACCCTGGCGGTCGACTCCTCCGGGTCCACGCTCCGGGCGCTGCTCTTCTTCGGCGCGGTCCTGGCGCTGGCCCACCTGATCCTGAACAGGACGGAGAGCCAGACGTGGCCGCCGTGGGCGACGGCCGTCGGCACGTATCTGCTGGCGCCACTGCTGGTCGGGGCGAGCCTGTTCGTCCTGCCGCCGAGGGACCCGTACCGCGTCCCGGTGGCACCGCCCGCGACAGTGCGCGACGACGCGCCGGAACACGCCCGGCGGCGGGCCCGCCGCCGGTGGGGCGCCCTTCTGGTCGCGGGCGTCGTCGGGGCGCTGTTCGGTCTCGACCCCCTGGGTGTGCTGAACCGGGACGGCCCGCCGCGGGCCGCTCCCTTCGGCACGGTCGACGCCCTGCCGCCCGCGTACCGCCCGGCGCCCCTGCCGCGCTGGAACGAGGCCGACCGCGCGGCCGTCGACCGGTGGTTCGAGGACGGCGGACGAAGGGCGAGCGACCGGATCGGCCGGGCCCTGGACGCCGAGGTGTCCGCGTTCGCGGCCGCGGCCCCCGGCACCGCCGCGTGGCGGGCCCGGTCCGAGCACTGCGCGGAGGTCCGGCGGGCCCTGGGCGGGGCCCGGTCCCTGCCCGCCCATCCCGAGTCGCACGGGCGGAGCCTGTGGGAGGACCTGCTGAAGGCCGTGGAGAAGGCGGGCGACACGCTGTGCGGCGCGCGTCCCGGACGCGGCCCCGGCACCCGTTCCAACGCCGGCCCCGAGGCGCCGCCGCTCCCCGTGGAGATCCAGTACGCCACGGCGCGCATGGCCCATGCCACGTTCCGGATGCGGTCGACGCTGATGGCGGACGCCCTGCCGAGGGCTCGGTGAGAACTCATTGACGAGGCGAGAACGAGGACGAGGAACAGGACGAGGACCCGCTGACAACGAGTCGCCGCCGAGGGCCCGTTCGATCCGAGTCGACAATATTGTGATCAGTCTTTGTGCGTCCATCGGTCACATTGGTGCTCTGCCGGTCGGCTGTTAATTTCCGGGGCCTTCGCTGCGTAACGAGGTGACGGCGCGCATCGCGTCGCCACCTACGGAAGATGCGGAGCCTCTTGCATGTCGTCCTGGGAATGGGCCGGACTCGTCCCGGTCGTGGTGAGCGCGGTGCACGCGCTGGGTGCCGTGTGGTACCGATCCTGGGCCGTGGGGCCGTCCGGACGCCCGGCCCGCCGTGGACAGGCGTCGCCCGCCGCCTCCCCGTCCTCCGGGTCGTACACCCACGTTCGCCAGGTCCTCCGGCACGAGTCGGCCGACGGCGGTGTGCTGACCGTGTGGACGGCCGTGACGGTCCGTACGGCGGTGGAGCGCCGCGAGGAGCCTGGTCTGTGGTAGCCGACGAGGTCTCCGGTGAGGTCTCCGGCGACGCGCTGCTGCGCCTGGAGGGTGACGTGGGGCAACGCCTCCTGGCCGTCTATCCCGACTACATGGAACAGGCGGCCCGCTTCCTGGGGCGGAAGTTCCCCGGCATGCCGCTCGCGCAGCGTGAGGACGTCGCTCAGGAGGCGTTCCTCAAGGCGGCGAGGAAGTGCCTGGACACGGGCATCGGTCCGGACCGCGATCTGATGGGCTATCTGCTGGTGACGGCGGAGAACCTGGCGGTGGACGGCTTTCGCCGGAACCGGCTGCTCGCCGTGGCGGACGACGACCTGGACCGGCTGGTCCAGCGGAGCGGTCCGGCCGACGAGCGCCCCTGGGAGCTCCAGGACGTCGTCCTCCCCGCGATCAGCGCGATGAACGCCACCCAGCGCCGGGATGTGGTGGAGCTGCAGAGCCGCGGTTTCAGCGACGAGGAGATCGCGGCCGAGCTCCGGATACCCCTGGGGCAGGTACGGGTCCAGCGCAAGCGGGCGATCGAGGAGCTGCGGCGCAGGCTCGAGGGGCGCATCCGCCGAGGACAGCAACAAGAACAGCGGCGCGGGGAAGAGGACTCTGGTGAGTGATGTGAGCAGGTACGACGGTGACCGCGGCGCGCGCCCGGGGCCGGCGGTCCCAGCCGGGCTCACCGCCTTGCTCGCCCTCTTGGAGGGGCGGCCGGACTTCTGGGACCGGCCGGAGGGCGACTGGGGGGCGCCGCTGCCGGACGGTGACGCGACGGCGGGGTGCAAGGAGGCCCGCTCCCACGCCAACTCCTGCTACCGCCTCGGGTCGAAGGCGTTGCGGCGCGGAGAGCTGAGAGCGGCCGCCGCGTGGCTGGGCGAGGCGGCGGCCCAGGAGCACCCGGGCGCGGTCTTCCGGCTGGCCGTCGTGGTGCACCGGCAGTGCGGGGCCGAGGAACGGCAGGCGGTCGCGCTCCTCGTCGCCGAGGCGGCGGAACTCGGGCACGGCGACGCCCAGGCCCTCGTCCGGGACCTCAGGGAGGTTCGGGAGGCCAGGGAGGACCGGCGGGTGCGGGAGGACCGGCGGGGCCAGGAAGCCCAGGAACCCCGGGAAGCCCAGGACCCCGAGTTCGTCGAAGAGCTCCGCGCCTGTCTGACCGGAGCGCCGAGCGGCGTCGCGAGCAACGTGACCGACTCCCCCGTGCCGACGCCCTCCGCCGGGCCCCCGGCCTGCCCGGACGAGCTCCCCGCCCCGGACGACCCGTCGGCGCACCCCACCCCGGAGGGCGCGCCGCTCACCGCCGATCACGGTGGCGACGCGCCGGGCGCGGACCTCCCCGGCCGCAGCGCGCTGTGGTCGCCGGGCCCGCTCCGCCCACCGCGGCTGACCGTGGCCTCGCGCCAACTCCCCGGGCGCAGCCCCGCGCCGGGGCAGTGGCGGGCGGTGGAGCGGGCGCTGCGCATCCTGCACGTGCTCCACGGCTCGACGGTGGCGCTGAGCCCGGCGGAGCTGGCGAAGTCGACCAGCCTGCCGAAGCAGGTGCTGGAGCAGTTGCTGCACTGGCTGTGCCGGCACGATCTGGCCGAGTACCTGGCCGATGGCGGCTACATCCCCGGCCCCACGCTCCTGGCGCTGTCCCGGCGCGAGGGCGGGCAGGCCGAGCACGCGATGCAGCAGACCCTGGCGGCGCTGCGGGACGCCGTACGGGCGGCGGTGTACGTGAGCAGCTACACCGACGGCGAGGTGGCCATCTCACGGTTCGCCGACGGCCCGGAGGCGCCCCGCGTCTACGAGTGGGTGGATTTCAAGGCGTCCGCGCACGCCACCGCCGTGGGCAAGAGCCTGCTCGCCCAGCTCTCCTTCTCCGAGCGCATGGACCACCTCTCCCGCCATCGCATCGCCCGTTTCACCTCCCGCACCATCACCGACTACCGGGCCCTGTTCCGCGACATCGACGGTCGCGGCCCGCACGCGCCGCAGTTCGACCTCCGCGAGTACTCGATCAACGAGGTGTGTGTGGCCATTCCGCTGCGGCTCGGCGGCCAGGCGGAGTGCCTGGCCCTCTCGCTGCCCGTCGCCCAGCAACACCGCCTGCGAGAAGCCGTGCACACCCTGACCGGCCGGTCGACCGCCGTTCTGCTCTCCCTGCTGCTCGCGGGAGATCCGCCGATCGAAAGGACCACCACCGCGCAGTCGGACATCGCCGTCGTGCCCCCCAGCAGCGTTCTGCTCTCCGCCTCCGCGCCCGTGGCCGCGCCGCCGGCCGCCGCCGGTCCGGAGCCGCAGCCCACCACGGCGGCCGACCGGGCGCCGGAGGAGACCGGCCCGGGCGGGGGCGCCACGGAGGAGGCGAGCGAGGCCCCGGACGGCGAGCGCGCGTCGCCGGCGGGAGGTGCCGTGCCCGTCGCCATAGACGGCACCTGGGTGCCGATGCGCCCACTGGCGGAGTGCGTCTAGCGACGGCGGGCACCCCTCACGGGACGGGCACCCATCTCCGGGCGGGCACCCATCTCAGGACGGGCACCCGTCACGGGCGGGGCCCCGGCCCGGCCGAGCGCCGCGTCAGGACGCCGGTTCGAGGCCCCAGGCGACGGCGCGGCCGGCCGCGGCCGCGCGGTTGGGGACGTCGAGCTTGGCGAGGATGTGCTCGATGTGGGTCGCGACCGTGCGCGGGCTGAGGAAGAGGCGCTCGGCGATCTCCCGGTTGGTCCGGCCCTGGGTGAGTTCCGCCAGGACCTCCAGCTCGCGCGGGGAGAGCGCCGAGGGGCGGGCGACGGTGCGGCACACCACGACCGTACCGGCGTCCTGGCGGGTCAGGCGCAGTTCGAGGGTCCACCGGCGGTACGGCACCAGCACCGTGGCGGGTGCCTCGCGCCGGGCCACCGCCCGCCGCAGGATGGCCGCCAGCGGGGAGCCGGGCTCGGTGAGTCCGGGCAGGGGCTCGCCGCTCACCACGACCGGGGCGGCGCTCCCGCCGTCCGGCACGAACACGGTGCAGGAGCCGCTCACGGCGTCGCCGGGGCCGCTCGGGCCGCCGGAGGAGCGGGGCCCGAGCAGCGGGTCGGCGACGGCCGCGAGGCACTCGCCGAGCAGGGTCATCACGGCCCGTACGGCCGGCCGGTCGCACGGGGCGCGGGTGGTGCTGACGTTGAGGATGCCCACGTATCTGCCGTCCGCGGCGAACAGGCACTGGGCCACGCCGTCCTCGACGCCCAGGGGCTGGAGGACCTCGTGGAACCCCCTGGAGGTCCGCCGCACCGGGCCCGGCACGTCGCGCCACCAGCGCGTGGTGTCCGCCGCGTGCCGGATGAGCGAGAAGCCGGGGTCGTCGTGCAGGCGGTTCTCGATGTACCGGGTGACGCCGGCCGGGTAGGTGCCGGCCAGCGTGAGGTGGCGGCGGCGCAGCGGGTCCCAGCGGGACAGCGACGCGTGGTCGTGGTCGATCACCGCGGACAGCGCCGTGAGGACGGTGTCCGCGCCGGCCGCCCCGCGGGCGGCGCGGCGCGCGGTCTCCCGCACGTACAGGGCGGCGCTCAGCACGTCCGACGTCGTGCTCTGCTTCACTGACATCCGTTCAGGATGATCATCGGGCCGCTGGTGGTCAAACGGGTGGTGGAACGGTGAGTCCGGCGTGCTCAAGCGGTGAGCTCGTCGTGCACGACGTCGCCGCCGACGGCGGTGAACACGACGGGCAGGCCCGGGATGTCGTGCGGGTCGGCGGTCAGCAGGTCGCCCGCGACCACGCACAGGTCGGCGACCTTGCCCACCTCCAGCGTGCCCTTCCAGTCCTCGGCGAAGTCCTGCCAGGCCGCGTCGGCCGTGTAGGTGCGGATCGCCTCGGCGAGCCGGATGCGCTGGTCGGGGCCGCTGACGCGGCCGCTGGCCTTGGACTCGCGGAGCACCATCGTGGAGACGCCCTGCCGCCAGTCGGGGAGCGTGACGGGCGCGTCGGAGCCGCTGGTGACGGTCACGCCGGCGTCGATCGCGTCCCGGTAGGGCCACTCGTACGCCGCCCGCTCCGGGCCGACGAACTCCTCCTCGATGTCGGCGACGGTCCACTTGATGGTGGGGTTCATGTTGACGCCGAACCCGTGCCGGGCGAGCTTGCGCATGCTGCGGGCGGTGAGGAAGTCGCCGTGGATGACATAGTGCCGGGCGTCGGGCCGGGGGTGCGCGACGGCCGCGGCGGCGAAGGCGTCGACGACCGTGTCGATGGCACGGTCGCCGGTGACGTGGACCCCGGCCTGGTATCCGGCGGCGTGCGTGCAGCGGATCATCTCCGCGATCTGGGCGGCGCGTTCCTCGTCGGTGTCCCCGCCGACGCACAGGGAGCCGCAGCCGCCGCCGACGTACGGCTCGTGCATCCAGGACGTCTTGTTGACCGGGACGCCGTCGGCGAACAGCTTGACCCCGACGATGTTGAGGCGGCGCGGGTCGGCGGACGGGGGCTCGTCCAGGCCGGCCAGGGCCCGCACGAAGTCCTCGGCGGTGCTGGTCATGCCGGTGGGCAGGAGCAGCACGCTGACGCGCGCGGTCAGTTCGCCGTCGGCCAGCAGGCGCCGGTAGACGTCGAGCGTGCTGTGGGCGAGCGCGCCGCGCATCAGCGCGTCACCGCCGGGGCCCAGGCCCGGCTCGGTGTAGCTGGTGATGCCGAGGCGGGCCAGGGCGCGCAGGGTGGTCCTGATGGCGTCGGCGCGCACGTCCGGGGAGAGGGCGGGCAAGGCGCGGTGGACGAGGTCCTGGGCGCCCTCCTGGAGCAGGCCGGTGGGCTCCCCCGCCGGGTCGGTGACGATGACCGCCCCGGGCGGGACGGGGGTGTTCCGGTCCACCCCGGCCCGGGCGAGGGCGGCGGAGTTCACCCAGGTGGCGTGGCCGGAGTTGGAGTAGAGCAGGACGGGGTGGTCCGGGCTGACCGGGTCGAGGTCGTGTCGGGTGGGCAGCCGGGAGGGGTCGGCGGCGCACTCGTCGAGGTATGCGGGGTCCCACCCGTGCCCGGTGATCCACTCCCCCGCCGGCGTCTCCTCGGCGGCCTTCCGCACGGCCTCGGCCACGTCGGCGATCGACGTCACGGCGGGGTGGGCGACGTCGAGGGAGAGCGGGGGCTTCGTCATGCCGAAGGCGCAGCCGTGCAGGTGCGCGTCGTTGATGCCGGGCAGGAGGGTCCCGCCCTTCAGATCAACGACCCGGGTCGCGGGCCCGGCGTGCGCCATGACCTCGTCCCGGTCCCCGACCGCGCTCACCAGGCCGTCGGTGACCGCCAGCGCGGAGGCGACGGTGAAGCGGGAGTCGACGGTCAGGACCGTGCCGTTGACGAGGACGAGGTCCGCGGGGGTGGGAGGCAAGGGGGTGTCCTTCTCTCGATGGAGCTGTCGGGCGCGGACGCGGACGCGGCGCCGCGCTGGCCGTACGAGCGGTTGCGACCGCTCCGTACGGCCGGCGCGGCGGCGTCCGGCCACGCCGCCCACGGGGGTACGGGGGCGGGGGCGCGGTGGGGGGCCGTACGTGCCGGAGTGGGGGTCGCCGGCCGGCCGCGCGAGAGGAGCCTATGGGCCGGCGGGCGGCCGGGGGATCGGTTGTTCGACCGATAAGGGCCGCGGCCGGCAGCGCGCCTCGGCTCCCATTAGCCGTGGCCGTGCTGGGCCTGCCGCTCGTGCTCCTCGGCGCCTACGCGCTCGGTGTCGCGGCGGGCGCCCGGGCCGGGCTGACCCGTCTGCTGATCGCCTCCCGCGAGGGCGAGCTGGACGCCGAGGTCGTCGAACTCGCCCGCTCCCGCGCCCGGTTGGTGGACGCCTTCGAGGCGGAGCGGCGCCGCATCGAGCGCGATCTGCACGACGGCGCCCAACAGCAGCTGGTGGCGCTGACCATGACGCTCGGCCTGGCCCGGCTGGACGCGCCGCCGGGCCCGCTCGCCGACCAGCTCGCGAGGGCCCACGAGGAGGCGGGCAGGGCGCTCGCGGAGCTGCGCGAGCTCATCCACGGCATCCATCCGCAGGTCCTGGCCGACTACGGGCTCGAGGCCGCGGTCGCCGACGCCGGGGACCGTTCGACGGTGCCCGTGGACATCGAACTCGAACTGCCGGTCTGCCTTCCCCCGTCGGTGGAGTCGGCGGCGTACTTCGTCGTCTGCGAGGCGCTCGGCGCCGTCGCCGAGCACAGCGGGGCCGCCCCGCGCCCGGGTGACCGGCGGTCACTCCGACGGGCGGCTGATCCTGGGTGTACGAGCTCCCCGACTCCGGTGACGGCTCGGGGGTCGGCTATCTGCTGAAGGACCGCGTCGGGCAGGTCGAGGAGTTCGTCGACGCCCTGCGGGAGGTCGCGGAGGGCGGGACGGTGGTCGACCCCGAGGTGGTGCGCCAGTTGCTGCGCCGGCGCCGCGATCCGCTGAAGCGGCTCACCCCGCGCGAGAGCGAGGTGCTGGCGCTGATCGCCGAGGGCAGGTCCAACGGCGCGATCGCACGGGAGCTGGTGGTGTCCGAGGCCGCGGTCGGCAAGCACATCAGCGGCATCCTCACCAAGCTGGACCTGCCTCCGGCGCACGAGACGCACCGCCGGGTGCTGGCCGTTCTCGCGTACCTGCGGGCCTGAGCTCGCCCGTCGGGGAACCGGCCTCGGGTATCGGCGGGCCTGACCCCGCCCGTCGGCGAACCGGCCTCACCCATCAGCGGGGGCCGGCGCGCATACGGAAGCCGTGCCCGCCGCGCGCCTCCCGCGGCGGGCACGGCCGCTCCGTGCCGCGCGGCCCGCTCAGGCCGGGTGGTCGGGCTGCTGCTCGGGAGGCGTGCCGCCGCCGCGGCCCCCGCCCTTGTCCCCGCGATCCGTGCCGTGCGCGCGACCGTGGCCCTTCGTGGGCTCCGCCGCCTTGCGGGCCTGGCTGTCCTGCGGGGTGCTCGCTCCCTTGTCGCTGCGCCGCAGCTCGGGCTGTTGCGGGTTCGACATCGGCTCTGCTCCTTCCGCCCGGTGCTTGTCGATGAAGCGGGTAACCGCAACCATCCGCACCAAACACACACGAGGCCCCGGACGTCACCACGCGCCATCACCCACACCGGGCGGCCCGGCCGTCAGGCGTGACCCGCGACGGTGCCGCCGGCCCCCGGCGCCCCCCGGCTCCCTCTCAGGAAGGCGGAACACTCCTCATGAGCCAGTCGTCCCCCGACCACGCTCCCGGCGAGCGGCCTGAGCAGCCTGAGCAGCACCCCGGGCCCGGGCCGGGAAGGCAGGGAATGCCGGGAAGGCAGGGAAGTCCCGGCCGGCCCCGGCGGTCCCTGGCGGTGGGCGCCCTGATCGGCGCGGCCGTCATGGCCGCCGTCGACGAAATCGTCTTCCACCAGATCCTGGGCTGGCACCACTTCTACGACCGCTCCACCACCGGCGTGGGCCTGCTCTCCGACGGCCTGCTGCACACCGCCGAGCTGCTGGGCCTGGTCGCCGGGTTCTTCCTCCTCGCCGACCTGCGCCGCCGCCGCGCCCTGGCCGCCGCCCACGCCCGGGCCGGGTTCTTCCTCGGCCTGGGCGCCTTTCAGCTCTTCGACGGCATCGTGGACCACAAGCTGCTGCGGCTGCACCAGATCCGCTACGGCGTGGACGTCACCCCCTACGACTGGGCATGGAACCTGGGCGGGCTGGCGCTGCTGCTCGTCGGTGCCGCGCTGGCCGCCCGCGCCGCCCTCGCCGCGCGCGCCGCCCGCCCCACCCGCACGGGCCCGCCGTCGTGACACCGGCCCATCTCCACCCCGGCCCGGCCGGCGCGGGCGTCGGCGTCGCGGGGCTGGTCGGGCCGGTCGTCGCCGCTGCCGCGCTGCTCGCGGCCGCCGCGTATCTGCTGGCCGCCGCCAGCCTGCGGCGGCGCGGGGACGCCTGGCCCCGGTCGCGGGACGTGTCCTTCGCCGTCGGCGGCGCCGCGCTCGCCTGGGCGTCGGGAGGCGCCGGGCTGTCAGGAGGCGTCGGGCTGTCGGGAGGCGCACTGCCGAGCGGCGGCATGCCGGGCGGCGGCACACCGCTGGGCGGGCCGTTCACCGCGCACATGGCCCAGCACCTGATCGTCGGCATGGCGGCCCCCCTGCTGCTCGTCCTCGCCCGCCCCCTCACCCTCGCGCTGCGCGTTCTGCCGCCCGGCCGGGTACGACGCGGGCTGCTCGCCGTGGCGCACGGGCGGCCCGCCCGGTGGCTGGTGTTCCCTCCCCTGGCGGCGCTGCTGGACATCGGCGGCCTGTGGGTGCTGTACCGCACCGAACTGTTCGCGGCCACCGGGCACCGGCCCCTGCTGCACGCCCTGGTGCATGTGCATGTACCGGCCGCCGGGCTGCTGTTCGCCTTCGCGGTCTGCCAGCTCGACCCCGTACGCCGCCGCTGGAGCCCGGCCGTGCGCGGCCTGACCCTGCTGGCCGCCGGCGCCGCCCACGCCGTCCTCGCCAAGAGCCTGTACGTCGCCCCGCCACCCGGCACCGCCTTCGCTCCGCCGGATCTGCGCACCGGGGCGCGGCTGATGTACTACGGCGGCGATCTGGTCGACGTCGCCCTCGCCGTCGCGCTGGCCGCCCAGTGGTACGCCGCCACCGGCCGCGCCCACCGCGCGCGGCCGCGTCAGGGGGCCGTGATCTCGTCGAGGTGACGCTCGACCCAGGTGCGCAGCCCGGCGAGCGGTTCGGCGACGCTGTGCCCCAGAGCCGTCAGCTCGTACTCGACGTGCAGGGGCACGGCGGGGTGGATCGTACGGGTGACGAACCCCATGGCCTCCAGGCGGCGCAGAGTGGCCGTCAGCACCTTGGGGCTGACGCCCTCCAGTCGGTTGCGGAGGGCCCCGAAGCGTCGCGGGCCGTCCTCCAGCGCGCCGATCGCCAGCGCGGACCACTTGTTGGCCAGCAGGTCGAGCACATCGCGGCAGGGACACTGGGCCGCGTAGACGTCGTGGTGATCGTGCCGGCCCGTTGCGCAGTTCCTCACCGTGCGCCGTCCTCCCTCGTCTCCGTCGTGGCCGGGGCGCCCTCCCGCGCTCCCCTCGCTTCCTGCTTCCTTTTGGATACTAGTGGGCCTTGTGGGTAACTAGTCCGTGCTGGGTACCGTCGCGGCGCTTCCGTTCCATCGGGAAACCATGACAGGACGTCAGATGAACACTCCAGCCAGGAACACCGGCGAGCAGCCGACGGCCGGCCCCTCACCGACCGGCGCCTTACCGACCGACCCATCACCGACCGGCCCATCACCCACCGGCCACCTGACGGTGGGCAGCATCGCCCTGTCCTTCCACCGCGCGACCGCCGCGGTGGTCCGCCAGATCCTGGAGGCCCACGGGCACACGGTCACCGGCGTCGAGGCGCCGCACGAACGGCTGTTCGCCCTCCAGGCGGCCGGCGAGGTCGACATCCTCGTCTCGGCGTGGCTGCCCTCCAGCCACGGCGCCTACCTCGCCCCGTACCGCGAGCGGGTACGCGTGCTGCCACCCCTCTACGACCCCTACTGCCTGTGGGCGGTGCCGCCGTACGTACCGGCCGACGCCGTCCGCGAGGTGGCCGACCTGGCGCGCCCGGAGGTCGCCGCCCGCTTCACCCGCGTCATCGACGGCATCAACCCCGGCGCCGGCATCAGCCGCTTTTCCGCGCGGATGGTCGGTGCCTACGGGCTGGACCGGCACGGCTACCGGTTCGTCCCCGGCACCGAGGCCGGATTCGTCGAACGGGTCGAACGAGGCATCGCCGCGCGCGAGTGGTTCGTCATCCCCCTGTGGCGCCCCCAGTACCTCAATCTGCGCCATGGCCTGCGGCCACTGGACGAGCCCATGGGCCTGCTGGGCACCGTCGACGCCGCCTGCCCGGTCGTACGGCTCGACGCCCTGCCCCGAATCCACCCTCAGGCCCTGGCCCGCCTGACGACGCTGTGGCTCGGCAACGAGGGCGTCGAACGCCTGGACGCTCCGGGGTGATCGGCTCCGGGGTGACCGGCTCCACGGCGAGGGCCACATGGTGGCGGGCCTCTTGGTGGCGGCTCCCGGCGTCAGGATGCCGCGTGACGCGCCCCTGCCAAGGGCTCCAAGGGTGCCGAGGGTGCCGAGGGTGCCGAGGGCATGGTGTGCAGCAGTTCCAGGCGGCGCTGGACGGCTTCGACCGCCCCGGGGCGCCGGCCGGGGACGCGGCGGCGCAGCGCGACCAGCGGGGGCCCGAGCTCTCGGGCCTGTCGCGGGTCCCGCAGTTGCTGCCACTGGTGGTGGGCGCGGTCCACGGCGCCCACCACGGCGGGGTCGTCCGGTGGCTGCTGCCGGGCGAGGCGGGCGTCGGCGGCCGCCATCCACAGGTGGCAGCTGCGCGCCGGGTCGCCGGCGAGGCGGGCGAGGTCGGCCCGTACCTCCAGCCAGTGCAGGGCCTGTGCGGAGCCCGCGCCGTGGGTGCGCAGGGTCCGGCCTTCGCCCAGGGCCGCGAGCGAGGCGGCCTCGCCGTGCCGGCCGGCGTGGGCGGCGGCGAGGATCGCGGGAAGCGGGTCCGGTTCGGCATCGGCCGCCGGACGGGCCGGGGCCCACGCGTCGCCCGGGCGGGGCGGCGTCGACGGCGGCGCGTCGGCGGTGAGGATCAGCGCGTCCTCGGTGCCGGCCCGGGCGGCGGCCTGTTCGTGGAGTTGGGCGAGCGGCGGGTTGACGCCCCTGCGCCAGGCGGCGGCCATGGCCTTGAGGTAGGCCGGTTCCGCGATCCCGCGGCGGGGCGGCGGCGGGGCGACACGGCCGTACAGGCGAACCCCGTGGCCGAGCACGAGCCCGTCGGCGCGGACCCGCGTCCAGGCGGACGGATCGGCGACCAGGTCGGCGACGACGGTGGTCGTGCCGGGGCGGCGCGGCGCGAGCTCGCCGGCCAGCCAGTGCCAGGGCAGGGCGGTGTAGCGCAGGGTGGCCGGGGTGGAGCGGGCCAGCGCGAGGTGGACCAGGCGCTGTTTGGTGTCGAGGTGGAGCTGCCCGGCGAGGTAGAGGGAGAGGGGGCCGCGCGCGGCGGCCGCGGCGCGGACGCGGGTGAGGACGGTCTGCGGGTCGAGCGGGTCGGCGAGTTCGATGACGGTCGCCGCGGCGGTGCCGGTGAGAACGCTGGGCGGAACCGCCGCGAGCGGGGACAGGGCGCTCGTCGCGTCGATGAGCCGCCCCTTGCCGATCGGCGCGGCCGCGATCAGCAGCGCGGTGCCGGGTGCCGTGTCCTCCTCTGTGATCGCCACCTGAGCACCGTAGCCGTCGCCGGGCTCGTGGGCAGGGCGTCCTACGACTTTTGACGGGCTTCTACCGCCCGCTCGTCACGGGCCGTCCCCGCGGGGCGGGCTCTCGTCTCAGAAGATCCGGATGTGCTTGACCCCTGTCCAGGTTCGGCGCAGTCCTCCGCGCAGGGGGCCATCGGTGTTGGGCAGCGGGGTCAGCCCGGCGGACGCGGCGATGCGGTCAGCGACTTGGGGGACGGTCAGCCGGTCGGTCCACACGTGCTCGGCGAACTCGTCCCCGCGCAGGCGTTCCAGGCAGAGGTCGAGCTTCGCGACGGCGAAGCTCTCCCGCCGCAGGCCGGCGTCCTTGCCGGTGAGGAATCGCGCGGCGTGCCCGAGGCCGCGCTCGCGCAACCGTCGCAGCACGGTCTCGCGCTCGGCCAGCAGGGCGAAGTGCCGGACGTCATGGCCGCGTTCCCGCAGCCGGCCGACGATCTCCCGGAAGTAGGCCGGCTCGACGAGCGTCATCGGTGCGATCACCGTTCCCCGGTGCCGGGTGAGGGTGAAGTCGAGCACCTCGAACACGCCCTGCCGCCAGGCGGACAGGTCCTGGAAGTCCCCGCGGAGCGCGGGAGGGGTCATCCGGTGCAGCCCGAAACCCACGTGCTCGGGGTCGCACACCACGCTGCCCGGGAGCCGCCGCCGGAGCTCGTACGCGCTCTGCGTCTTGCCGCCACCGAAGGGGCCGTTGATCCATAGGAGCATGCCCCGACCCTAGGGGACAGCGGGGACGACGTTCCCGGATGCCGCGAGCTCCACGGCCGCGGACGGCGGGACCGTGGCCACCGGGACACGCGCTAGCCGTGCTTGCCGTCGATGAGCACCCGTACCAGCGCGAGGGCCACGAGCGGGGCGTAGAAGAAGCCGTCGGACACGAACAGTCCGAGCAGCACCCATACGGCGACCATGGCGGCGAGCACTCCACAGCAGGTCTTCACGAGCTACCCCCACAGTCCACTGATGCCTCCGGCGCCGTCCCGGCCGTTCCACACCACGGCCGCCAGCCGGAAGGGAACCCAGAACACGCCCTCGGGCAGGAACACGCAGAGGAGGCCCCAGAGGAAAGGCAGGGCGCACAGGGCGGCGAAGGAGCAGCCACAGCCGGTGATGGCCCGGTTCGTCGAGGCCAGCGCACCAGGTTCACGTTGATCGTTTTTCACCATAGCCGGTTGACAGTACCGGCCGCCCCGGGCGCGGCCGCCGCTCGCCCGGGCGCGGCCACCCGCCATCCCGAGGGCGGCCAAGCCGGCCCCGCGCCCGCGTCGAGTAACATACGTGCATGCATGTAGGTAGTGGTAGTGGTCGATCGGATGGACCGGGCGCGCCGGGCCCTCGCCGTGCCACGCAGGCCGATCGCAGGGCCCGTACGCGTGCCGCCCTCATCGAGTCGGCCGCCCGCGGGCTGTCCCGCTACGGCTACGGCAACCTCGTGCTCGAACAGGTCGCCCGGGACGCCGGGTACACGCGGGGCGCGCTCTACCACCAGTTCAAGGACAAGCAGGATCTGACCCTGGCCGTGAGCCAGTGGGTCATGGAGACCTGGGACGAGGAGGTGGGCCGGCTCGTCGAGCAGGAGTCGGACCCGCTCGCGGCCCTGCTCACCCTGGCCCGCGGCCACGCCGTGTTCTGCCGTCGCGACATCGCGCGGATCGCCACCGCGCTGCGCCTGGAGTTCTCCGGGCAGGACCACCCCGTAGGCCGCGAAGTGGAGAACGCCTACCGGGAACTGACCGAGCTCTGCGCCGGCCTCATCGAGGCGGGGCGCGGGACCGGTTCGATCCCCGACGGCCCCCCGGCCCACGCCGTGGCCCTCGCCTTCGTCGGCGCGATCGAGGGCACGTCGATCGCCCTCGCCGGCCAGGCCCCCCACGACGAGACCCTCGTGGCCGGCGCCGCCGCAGGCGTCCTCGGCCTCGCCCCTCGCTGACCTCGGGGCCTGGCCGGTCTCGGGCGTTTCGGGACCGGCGCATGGCCGGCCGGTCTCGGCGTGGACGGCCGGGGCGGCAGCGGGCAGTCGGCGATCAACCCGACAGCGGGGTCATGAGTCCTTCCGGATACTGATCCAGCGAGGGACGGAGAACCCCGTATGGCCCGCTACGCCTTACCCCGCACACTGGTCGCCCTGGCGCTGACGGCCGCGACCGCGGCCGCCGTCACCGCGGCCGCCCCCGCCTCCGCCTCCGCCGCACCGCGGGGCGCCTCCCACCACCCCGCGACGCAGAACGCCCTCGACGCGATCACCCGCGCGGGGACGCCCGGCGTCCTGGCCCGGGTCGACCGCGGGGGCGAGGTCTGGCGAGGCGCTTCCGGCGTGGCGGATCTGCGGACCGGCCGTCCGCGCCTGCCGCAGGACCGGTTCCGGACGGGCAGCCTCACCAAGCCCTTCACCGCCACCGTTCTGCTGCAGCTCGCCGCCGAGCCCCGGTACCGCCTGTCGATCGACGACACGGTGGACAGATGGCTGCCCGGCCTGGTGCGCGGCAACGACAACGACGGGCGCCGCATCACGCTGCGCCAGTTGCTCCAGCACACCAGCGGGCTGTACGACTACCTCGACGACGAGCGGTTCCTCGCCAAGTACACCGGCGAGGCGTTTCTCGCCCACCGGTACGACGGGGCCACGCCGGAGGAACTGGTGCGGATCGGCCTCGCCCACCCGCCGCGCTTCGCCCCCGGCGAGGACTGGCACTACTCCAACACCAACTACATCCTGGCCGGCATCCTGGCCGGCATGGTCATCGAAAAGGCCACGGGCAACACGTACGCCTCCGAGGTGAAGCGGCGCGTCATCGAGCCGCTCGGCCTGCGCGGGACCACGGTCCCCGGCACGTCGTCGTCGATACCCGGCCCGCACGGGCGGCACTACTCCACGCTGTATGTGAAGGACCCCGCGGCCCCGGCCCATGACGTCACCTCTCTCAACCCGTCCGTCTCCGGGGCGTCCGGTGAGATCATCTCGACCACCCGCGATCTGAACGTCTTCTTCCGCGCCCTGCTGCGCGGTGAACTGCTGCCTCCCGCGCAGCAGAAGGACATGTTCACCACCCGCGCGCTGAAGGGCGGCGGGTCGTACGGCCTGGGGGTCAGGTCGCAGACACTCACGGCATGCGGCGTCACGGTCTGGGGCCACAGCGGCGAGATCACCGGCTCCGTGACCCGGACGGCCGCCACCCGCGACGGCGAAC
>NZ_JBPQTV010000022.1:0-39979 GCF_051386515.1 Streptomyces sp. URMC 123
ACCCCCGTACCCCGTACGGCCCCCGTGTCCCGCGCCGCACTCGCACCCCGCACGACACCCGTACCACGGAGGAGGACGGACGATGAGCAGCCCGAGCTCACCCGGTGAGGCACTGACCCCCGAGGCGAACCTGCTGCTGGCCCTGGCGCGCCCCCGCCTGACCGGGGACGAGGCGGAGGTCTGCCGCGATCTGATGAGCCGCGACATCAACTGGGGCCGGTTCATCGACCTGTGCGGCCGCAACAAGATGCTCCCCCTCGTCGGGTGCCATCTGAGCACCCACCGTCTGTTCCACGGCCGCGACGGCTCGCTGGTCGTGCCCTACCACTACCTCCACACCTCCGTTCACCTCGCCAATCGCGTCCGCAACCAGGCCCTGATGGAGGAGTTCGGGCGCGTGCTCGACGCCATCGAGGCGGAGGGGACGATCCGGTACGCCGTACGGAAGGGCCCCGTGATCATCGAGGACGTCTACCCGGACCTGGGCGCCCGGCGCATGACGGACCTCGATCTCCTGGTCCACGCCGAGGACAAGGAGGCGCTGCGGGAGAAGCTCCTGGCCGCCGGCTACGTCCAGGGGCGGGTGTCCCGGGACGGGGAGTCCGTGGAGCCCTTCAGCAGGCGGACGCGGATGTTCTGGCGGATGCACCTGAACAACGAACTGCCCTATGTGCGGTTGGCCCGCCGCGAGGACCTGACGGCCTTCACGATCGACGTGTGCCTCGACATCCTCCCGCCGGGCGAGGAGCGGGGCCGGCACACCCCGGAGATCCTCGACCGTGCCCGGCCGGACCGCTTCTGCGGCCTGGCGGGGCGGCGCCTGGCCTACGAGGACCACGTCGTCGACCTGGCCGTGCACCTGTTCAAGGAGGCGACGACCCTCTACTACATCGAGAACCAGGCGGATCTCCAGCTGCAGAAGTTCGTCGACGTCCTCGGCACCCTCCCGGCGGCGGAGGAGACGGAGACCTGGGCGGGACTGGTCCGCCGGGCCGAGGAGCTGGGGGTCACCGCGCCCGTGTACTTCACGCTCTCCTACACCGAGGTGCTCTTCCCCCGTACGGTGCCCGGCCCCGTGCTCGACGCCCTGCGCCCCGACGACGTCGGCTACCTGGACGAGTACGGCGCGGCGGACGGAGCACCGGCGCGCTGGAGCCGCCCCTTCGTCCAGCGCCTCCTGGAGGCCGATACGCGCCGCGAGCCGGCCGCGCGCAGCGGGGTGCCGCGGACATGACCTCCTCACCGGCGCCCGGCGCGGCCCCCGCGGTGCCGCCCGTACGGGAAGCGCGGAAACTGTTCGTCTTCGACTGCTACGACACCCTGGTCGTCGAGCGGGACCCCGGCCGCGAACCCGACCTCGCGGGCCTCTTCGCGGAGCACCTGGACGTATCCGTTCCGCTGGCCAAACGCATTCTGTACCCGGTGCTGGCCGGGGCCTTCCGCCCCTACGCCGTCCAGGAGGAGACGGGAGCGGTCCTGGCCCGCGGGCTGGCCCGGTACCGTCCCGACCGGTCGTTGCGCCAGGCGGAGGAGGCGCTGTGGCACGCGGTGGGCAACGCCGACGGCCGCTATCGGGCGGCCGCGCGATCGGTCGAGCTGCTCCGGCGCATCAGGGCCGCGGGGCACGAGGTGCGGCTGCTGTCCAACTGTGTGCTGGGGGAGTCCGGCATGCACCGGCTGCTCGACACCACCGGGCTCTCGGGCCATCTGGACCGATGCCACTTCTCCAGCGAGGGGCGCGGCAAGAAGCCGGACCCGACGTTCCTGCGGCGCGCGGCGGACGGCCGGTGGTCGACGATCGTGATGGTGGGCGACTCGCCGACCCTGGACATCGAGCCGGCCCGCGCACTGGGCTGGGAGACGGTTCAGATTCGGCCCGAGCGCCCGTGCTGGGAGCGCGTGGCGGAGTACGTGTGACGACGGCTGGCGGCCGTCAGCCGTCGGCCATGGCCGTGACCCGCTGACCGCCCGTGAGGGCGGGCGGGGACCACGTCGCGGTCATGTGGTCCAGCAGGCCCAGGTTGATCAGCCGCAGGACGGTCTGGGACCGGTGCGCGGGCAGGCGCCCCTCGGCGATGCCGGCGAGCGTGGCCCGTACGCTTTTCGCGTCGATGAGCTCCCGGGCGTGCGGGCCGGCGAGGGCCTCCTCCAGGAGCGCCCCGCCGTCCCGGGTCAGCATCGTCAGACAGAGCCGGTACGCGTGCCCTCCGTCGCCCGTGTAGACGAAGGGCTCCTTGGGGCGCTCCACGATGTCCTGGGGGAGCACCGGGGCCAGGGCGTCCCGGAGGACGCGCTTGTTCCACAGCAGGCGCCGCCGGCTCCCGGCGGGCACGGAGAGCACCAGCTCGACCAGCCGGTGGTCCAGGAACGGCACCCGGGCCTCCACGCCGTGGGCCGAGGCCGTGCGGTCCTCGTGCCAGCAGTTGTACTGCTGGAGGTCCCGGTGCTTGGCCCTGACGAACAGCTCGTACGGATCGGTGACGGGCACCTGGGACACGCGTTCCAGGCCGGCGGCGGTGAGGAGGGGCAGGCGTGCCGAGCGGGCCCACATCCCGAGCCCCGGCCGGCCGCGCGCGGCGTACTGCCGCCACAGCATGCCGAGCACCGACAGGAAGCCGTCCCAGTCCTGGGCGAACCGGGGGGAGTAGCCGCCGTTGAACTCGTCGCTGCCCTGGCCGAGCAGCATCACCTTCAACCCGGGATCGACGGCCTTGGCATGGCCGTGGAGCAGGAACTTGTACCACTGGTCGAGGTCGCACAGCGGTGACTCCTGGTGCCACAGCAGACGTCTCCAGCCGTGCGCGTCGGGTGCCTCGTCCCCGGAGAGGTCCAGTTCGTGCAGGGGCAGGCCCAGGTCGTGCGCCACGCGTCGCGCGGCGGCCAGGTCCCCGCTGCGGACCGTGCTCCCGGCCCGCACCGTGAAGGCCCGGATGTCGCGGTCCCGGGCGGCCAGGGCGGCCACGCCGGCCGAGTCGACGCCGCCGCTGAGGAACAGGCCCACGGGGGCGTCGGCGGTGGCGCACTCCGCCACGGAGGAGGACAGCAGCGCGCGGTACCGCTCCACGAAGGACGCGTCGGACGCGTCGTCGGAGGTGCCGGTGGCGGGCCCGTCGGCGCCGATCTCCGGGAGCGACCAGTAGGTGTGGCGGCGCAGCTCCCCGGTCCCCAGGTCGACGTCGATCAGCGAGCCGGCCGGAACCTGCTCGATCCCGCGGAACCAGGTACGCGGCGGCCCGTCGTCCAGGGCCGATCCGACGTCCAGGGCGGGGTCGGTGAGCGCGCTGTCCCAGTCCAGCTCGCGCGGGCACGCCGGATCGGCGAAGAGCGCCTTCATCTCCGAGGCGAAGGCCAGCCGCCGCCGGTCCCTGGTGAGGAACAGGGGCTTGATGCCGAAACGATCGCGCGCCAGGAGCAGCCGGCGCCTGCGGCGGTCCCAGAGGGCGAGCGCGAACATGCCCCGCACCCGGTCCAGGAAGTCCAGGCCGTGGCGCTGATAGAGGGGCAGCAGCACCGCGCAGTCGGACCCGGTGCGCGGACGGCGGTCCGGCGGGAGCGTACGAGCCAGCTCCCGATGGTTGTAGATCTCGCCGTTGACGACGAGGACGACCGAGCCGTCCGGGGAGACCAACGGCTGTCGGCCGCCGGCCGGGTCGACGATCGCCAGCCGCCGGAACGCGAGCCCCACCTCTCCGGAGCTCAGCACCTGCTCGTCGTCGGGGCCGCGGTGGGCCAGCACCGCGGCCATCCGCCCGAGCAGCCGCTCCGTCCCCGCGTCGACCGCGGTTCCGTCGAGACGAGCGATGCCCGCCAGTCCGCACACTTCGAGTTCACCTCACGTCATGGCTGTACGCCACGGCGTGGCCGCCCTGACTATCCGGCCACCGTCGGCCGGGCGGCCGGCTCACTCCACCAAGCAACTGTCTCCACTGTCAAGCACTTCTCAACTGCCCCGCGTCGCCGAGCACATGAGGGTCGCGCTGTGACACGCGACACTCGCGATGGCCGGAAAGCGTTGCTATGCTGTTCGACGATCTTGGCCGTGGGCGCGCCGCCAAGCACGCGAAGCCGTATGGCTCGCCAGTCAGTTGATTGTTGTTGCCGACTCACTCCTGTCGCTGGTCGTCTCCAGCGGAGAACCGGTTCGCCCGACGCCGCACCGGCACCCGTACCCGTACCGGGCCGGGACAGAAGCATCGCGCAGCGGCGACGGCGCGCGGCACACGGTCGTCACCGTTCGACCGTTCGCGGCCATCAACTCCCGCAGGGCAGTTCGTCGATGCTGCCCGCCGACCGGCGCGCACAGCGGTTCTTCTGATCATTTCGAGGGGGGCGGGATGGACAAGGTGTTCTTCTCCGGTACACATCGGGTGAGGCATCCGGCGGAGACCTGGGACCGCATAGCGCCGTCCCTGCGGGCCTTCGGCGTGACGCGGATCGCCGATGTGACGGGACTGGACTCGCTCGGCATCCCCGTGGTCATGGCGGTACGGCCGACCGCGCCCACGCTCAGCGTGGCGCAGGGGAAAGGGAGCGACCTGCTGCTCGCCAAGGTCTCCGGGGCCATGGAGGCCATCGAGTTCTGGCACGCGGAGAAGGCCGCGGCGTCCCTGCCCGGGGTGCGGGCCCGGGCCGTCGAACTGGACCTTCCGTATCCGGTGACGGGGCTCACCCAACGGGCCGGCGGTCTGCTGACGGACCGCACGCCGCTGGACTGGGTGGAAGCCGTGGGCGCCCTGAGCGGACGCCCCGTCCCCGTGCCCCGCGACGCCGTGGTCATCGACGACCTCGCCGACGGCACCTGGCACCCGCCCGGGCTTCTGCGGACGACGAACGGACTGGCGAGCGGCAACACCCGGACCGAGGCCGTGGTGCACGCCCTGCACGAGCTCATCGAGCGGGACAGCGTGCACGCCGTCGCCGAGGTGCCGGTGCACGAGCGGACGCACCTGGACCTGAGCTCGGTGACGGACCCGGACGCCGCCCCGGTGTTGGAGCGGTTCCGTGCGGCGGGGGCGTGGCTGGAGGTCGTCGTCGTTCCCAACCGCTGGAACCTGCCGTGCTTCGCCGCCTACGTCTGGAGCCATGACTTCCCGGTGATCGCGGCCGGTTCGGGCCTGCACACCGACCCCACCGTCGCGCTGCTGCGCGCCGTGACGGAAGCCGCGCAGTCGCGGCTCACCGCGATCACGGGGACGCGTGACGACCTGGACCCGGGGGTGTACGGGCGGTCCATGCTGCGCAGCCGCGCGCCGGTGACGGCCGGCGAGGCCGTCTCCTGGGACAGCGTGCGCGGCGCCTTTCCCCGGCAGTTCCGGGACACGGGCGAGGAACTTCGGTTCCTGGCCGCCGAGATCGAGGCAAGGACGGGGCACGAGCCCCTGGTGGTCGATCTGAGCGGCGTCCCCTGGCTCGGCGTGGTGAAAGTCGTGGTCGCGGGGCTCGCCTTCGACGCGCGGCACTCCATTCCGAGGCCCCGGAAGGAGAGCCTTCGATGACCGTCCATGTGTTCGGCGGCCCCACGGTCGGCGTCGACGACGTGCGCGCCGTGCTTCCCGACGCGGTGTTCCATCCCCCCGTGGCCCATGGAGACCTGCTGAGGCTCGCGCCGGGCCCCGCGTCCCTCTTTGTGATCATTGACGGCTTCTTCCACCAGCGTGCCCCCGTGCGGCACAAGGAGATCCTCCACGCGCTCTCCCACGGTGCGGTCGTCGTGGGAGCGTCCAGCATGGGCGCCTTGCGCGCGGCCGAGATGCGCACCTGCGGCATGGTCGGGGTGGGCCGCGTCTTCCGGGACTATGTCGACGGAACGATCGAGGCGGACGACGAGGTGGCCGTCGCCCACGCCGACGACGGCCACTATCGGCCGCTCAGCGAGCCGCTCGTCAACATCCGCCACGCGGTGGCCGCCGCTCGCCGGGCCGGTGCCCTCGCGCCCGAGGCCGCGGACGCGCTGATCGCCACCGCCGAGCGCCTGCCCTACCCCGAGCGGTCCTGGAAGATGCTGGAGCGCCGGCTCCCGGGCCCGGGGACGGGCGACGGCCACCCGGTGCGGCGGGTCCGCGCGTTCCTGGCCGAGCACCCGCACCATGCGAACCTCAAGCGCCAGGACGCCCTGGAGGCCCTGAACCTCGTCCGCGCCGGCGAGCTGACCACCACGAAAGCGCCCCACCCCGCGGCGGCCCGGACCAGCTACTTCCTCCAGTGGCAGGCCGCGACCGTGGCCCACGACGCGACGGACGGCACCGGTGTTCCCGATCTGACCGTGTTCCACCACGCACAGCTCTACGCCCCCGACTTCCCCCGGCGCTGGCGCCGCCATGTCCTCGCCAGGATCACCGGAGGCGCGGGGGACGGCGCGGCCGCCCTGGCGGCGGCCGCCGAGCGCGGCATCACGCCGGAGGACCTCGGCGAGGAGTCCTTGGGCCACTGGCTCACCGAGGAGGACGAGCGCGTCCCGCCCGAGGAACGTCTGCTCCGCGTGCTGACGCGCTCGTACCGCGAGGAGCCGGGCTCCCACCCCTTCTACGACATCACCGACGAGCTGCGGGCCCTGGTGCCCTCGTGGGCGGAGTCCCGGCGCGCCGCGCGCGCCGCCCTCGCCGCCGAGGCCGGCGCCCTGGCCCGGAACCCCGCCCGCTCGGCGCGCACCCTGCGTGGCGCGTCGGTCGTCGAGCACCTGGCGCGGACCTGGCACCTGGAGGCCACGAACGAACCGGCACTGACCGCCGCCGCGCGCGACCGCGGGTTCCTCGGACTCGACCAAGCCGTGGCCGCCGCGCGCGTGTTCCTTCTCGAGCGGCTGCGCACCGGGGCCGCCGGGCGCCCCGCCGCGCAGCCGACGCCAGCACCCTGAACCGGAGACCCCAGTGCCCAACCCCGTGATCCGCACCGGCCCGCTCACCCGCGCCCAGGTGCCCATCTGGTACGTCGACCTCACCTGCCCGCCCGAGGAGAAGACCGCCGGCATCATCCCCGTCGTCCTCGAACTCGACAAGCCGCTCCCGGTGGACTGTGTCCGGCGGGTCGTCGACACGGTCGTCGACCGCCACGAGTCGCTGCGCACGACCTACCCGATCGGCCCCGACGGGCTGCCGCGGCAGCAGGTGCACGCGTCGTGCGGCCAGGCGGTCGAGGTGCTGGACATGGGGGAGGAGGGCGATGCCGACGGGTGCGCGCGGGACGCGGTGAGCGCGCTGCTGGCCGAGCCGATGGACCTGGGGGCGGCGCCCCAGGTCCGCGTCGCCCTCGTCGCCCGCGGCGACCAGGTCACCCATCTGTGCCTGGCGGTCCACCACATCGCGGCCGACGGGCACGCGGTGAACCTCCTGAAGAAGGAGATCCGCCACCTCCTCGACGCCCCGCACCAGGGGGCGGAAACGCTTCCCCCACCCGTGGGACAGCCGTTGGACCAGGCGGCGGACGACGCCCTGGAACCCGGGCCGACGCGGACGGCGCGGGCCCTGGCGTACTGGCGCGACCGTCTGGCCACCATGCCGACGACCGTCCTGCCGTTCCGGCGGTCGGAGCACCCGGGACGGCACAGGACGGTGACGCTCGACTCCCCGGCGCTCGCCCTGGCGCTGCCGAGGGTCTCCGTCGCCCTGCGGGTCCCCTCGGCCGCCGTGTTCCTCGCCGCGCTCGACATGGCCCTCACCGCCTACACGGGCCAGCGCCGGTGGGCCTGGCACTCGATGTTCAACGCGCGGCACGGGGAGCGCCAGGACGGCACGGTCGGGAATTTCGCCCGCTTCGCCCTGCTGGACAGTGAGGTCGATCCCGACGACTCCCTGTCGCGGCTGGCCGGCCGGGTCTGGGGAAACACGCTGCTCGCCCTGCGGCATTGCGACTACGCGTACGACGACGTGCTGCGGCACCGCACCCTGGACGCCTTGCGCCGGGGCGCGAAAGTCGAGTTGGAGACGTACGTCAACGTCAAGTCCGACGTGGACGACGCGAAGGAAGCCGAACGGCGCGCGGCCGACCGCATGGAGGATCTGCCGGAGACCGGAATCACCTGGGGGCCGGGATTCGGTGGGGCGCTCGTCTTCGCGGCCATCACTCTGTCCGAAGGCTCCGCCCGATTCGACTTCGAGGTGGATTCCTCGGTGATTCCCGAGGGCGACGCGGAGAAGATCGCGAGGACGGTCGAGAGGATCGTCCGCGAGGCGGAGCGGACGGGGGACAGCGGCCTGGCCGACGTCGTACGGGCCGCCGAGGGCGACGGGTGGCCCCGCACACCGGAGTGGGCGCGGCTCGGGGCGGGCCGCTGGGCGGACGCGGAGAGCACGGCGGCCGAACTCGCGCGGCACCCGGCCGTCACGGCGGTGCGCATGGAGGTGCGGGGGGAGGGGGAGTCCGGGCGTCTCCGGGCCCATGTGACGCACCGGGGAGCGCTGAGCGCCGAGGAGTTGACCACGCATCTGCGGCCGGCCCTGTTGCGGGCCGGCGTGGTGGTGCCCGATCACTACGTCCTCGACGGGGCCGGCGGCGACGACGAACCGGTGCGCGGCACGGCCGATGACGGCCGCCGTGACGCGCTGGTGGCCGCGCTCCACCGCTACCTTCCGGAAAGGGACGTCGACGAGACGCTGAGTCCGCTGGAACAGGACTTCGGCCCGCTTCTCATGCCCGCCATTCACCGGGATCTGACGGCCGCCGGCTGGCACGGATTGTCCATCGAATCCCTGGCGGGGCTCTCCACCGTGCGTCAACTCGCCCATTCCCTGCGCCGGGAGCCATGAAAAGAAGTGGTTTTCGGAAAGTGCATGCTATAGGCTCATCGGGCGGAATTGGAATGAATTCCGTTGAAAATCAAGAAAATGCGACAGTCGAAAGGTGCGGACCATGCCTCTTCTCGAAATGCAGGACACGCAGGGCGGTTTTGAGGGCAGCGATGTGACCGACCCGTTCGCCGAGGTCGAGTCGTTCTTCGACGCGGACGACGAGGCCCCCATCGTGGTGGCGCACCACCACTCGTAAGAAGGATCGGTGCGGTGGGGGACGCGCGGTGATCCGGCGTCATGTTCCCTCGCGCCGCCGAGTTGCTCGGTCGGCCCGGCTCGCCTGGCGATGCCGGGTCGACGCCGAGCCCTGTTCGCGCGACGATTCCGTGAGCAGGTGAAAAAAGTCCACTTTGCCCTGGGCGAGTATGGAAAGGCCTGGCCGAAACGTGACGCAGATCGACAGCGCGAGGGCGGCATCACCACCCCGTGAGCGCCTTGTTGCCTTCTATCGGGAGCGCACGAGGCTGCTGAGACTCCTGCGGCTGACGCCGAAGCCGGTCTGCGGCCTCCTGGCCACCCACCTCGTGGTCGCCGTCGGGCCCGCGGTCGGCGCGGTCGCGACGGGATGGCTCGCCACCGCCCTGGTGGGCATCCTGAAGCACGGCGCCGCGCCCGCCACCGCGCTGCCCCCGCTGCTGCTGCTCGTCGGGCTGCTCCTGGTCGACGAGACCAGCGTCGCGCTGCGGGACGTCCTGCACCGCTCGGTGTCCGAGCGGATCGACGGCTCGGTGCGCCGGCGCGTCAGGGAACTCGCCATGGCGCCCCGCGGCATCGCCCACCTGGAGGACCCGCGGTTCGCCGACATCGCCAACCGGGCCGGCGACATCGGAACGGAGTCCTTCAGGTCCCCCGGCCTGGGGGCGACCGGGCAGCTGCACCTCGTCTTCCGCATCGTGTCCGCGATCGTGTCGGCCCTGGTCCTCGTCGCCTACTCGGTGTGGCTGGCGCTGGGGCTCCTCGTGGCGTCCATGGTGATGCGCTCCATCATCCGGCGGCAGTGGCTCCACCTCGCCGATGTGCGGACGTCCCGCGAGCGCGGCGCCCGCCGGGTGCGCTACTGGACCGATCTGGCCGGCGGCAGGGAGTCGGCGAAGGAGGTCCGGCTGTTCGGCCTCACGGCCTGGGTCGTCGCACGCCGCACGCGCGAGGTCCACGAGTGGGCCGAGGAGATCTGGCGGACCCGCCGCCACATCATCTCCCACCAGTGGTGGACCATCGCCATCACGCTCGGCTCCGCGAGCACCGCCATGCTCCTGCCGGGCCTGTCGGCCCTGCGCGGGGAGATCTCCCCGGGAGAGCTGGTGGCCTGTCTCGTGGCCGCCTGGGCGGTGTTCCAGATCAGCTCCATGGGCTTCGAGGCCTTCGACATCGCCTTCGGACTCGACTCCGCGAAGGCCGTGGAGGAGCTGGAGGAGTGGGCCGGCCGGGGCATCCCGTCCGGTGGCGCGAGCCTGGACGCCCCCCGGTCGCAGCCCCCCACGGTGCGCCTGGACAACGTCTCCTTCGCCTACCCGAACGCCACCCGCCCCGTGCTGGACGGCATCGACCTGACGATCCGGCCCGGAGAGGTGATCGCCCTGGTCGGCGACAGCGGCGTCGGCAAGACCACCCTGATCAAGCTGATCACCGGTCTCTACGAGCCGAGCGCCGGCCAGATCCGCGTCGACGGCTCCGCCCTGACCGAACTGGACGTCGGCACCTGGCGCCGGCGCCTGGGCGTGGTGTTCCAGGACTTCAACAAGTACCCGCTCAGTGCCGCGGACAACATCGCGCTCGGCGCGCCGGAACGGCGCGACGACCGGGCGGGCGTCCGCGCCGCGGCGGACCACATGGACGCCACCCCCAAGGTCGGCCAGCTGTCGGCGGGCTTCGACACCGTGCTCTCCCCGGAGTGGGACGGCGGCGCCGACCTGTCGGGCGGCCAGTGGCAGCGCCTCGCCGTCGCCCGGGTGCTCTTCGCGGCACGGCACGGCAGGGACGTCCTCATCCTGGACGAACCCACCGCGCACCTCGACGTGGCCGCCGAAGCGGAGTTCTACGAGAAGGTGGTCCGCGGCGTGACCGGCCGCACCGTCATCCTCATCTCCCACCGCATGTCCACCATTCGCAAGGCGGACCGCATCGTGGTGCTGCGGGACGGCCGGATCGCCGAACAGGGCTCGCACGACGAGCTCATGAAGGACAACGGGGAGTACGCGCGCCTGTTCCGGCTGCAGGCCGGCCGGTTCATCGGCGCACAGGGGGCCGCGAAGACGACGACGGCCGACGTCCAGGGGGCACTCGGATGACGACAGCGAGCACACTGCGGACCCGGGCCGGCGTCCTGCGGCAGACCATGAGCCTCAGCTGGAGGGCCGACCGCCGCGTCTCGGTCGTCATCGGGCTGCTCGTGGCGTTCCAGGCCGTCGCCGTCGCCCTGAACGCCCTCACCCAGCAGTGGCTGGTCGACTCCGCGGGCATGGGCACCGTGAGCGGCGTGGTCGCGGCCGCCGCCCTGGGCGCCTTCGCCTACTCGACGATGGCCGCCGGCGGCCGTATTCAGGCCAACCTCAACGACGACCTCGCCGACCGCGTCGACGTCCTGGTGCACGAGGAGATCCTCACCACCGTCAGCGGTCTGCGCACCGTCGAGCACCTGGAGCGCCCGGAGTACCTCGACCGGCTCGCCATGCTGCGCCGGGGCACCAAGGCCCTGGCCGGCGCGGGCTGGGGCCTGGCGGAGGCGGCCTGCGCGATCGTGAGCCTGCTGCTGTCCGTCATCCTGCTGATCCGCGTCCACCCCGCGCTCGCCCTCCTCGCCCTCTGCACGGTGCCGCCCCTCTGGGCCGGCCGGCGCGAACAGCGGCTCGTGCGGGCGGCGGCCGCACAGCAGATCGTCCACCAGCGCCGCGAGGAGAACCTGCACACCCTGTTCGTGCGGCCCGAGTCGGGCAAGGAGATCAGGCTGGCCGGCGCCGGTCCCGTCCTCAGCGCCGAGGCGGCCGCCTCCTGGGACCGGGCGACCGCCCTCATCGCGAACGCGGAACTGAAGGCCGCGGCGTGGAAACTGGCCGGCTGGCTCTGCTTCGCCCTGGGGTACACCGGCGCCCTGGCCATGGTCGCCCACCTGGCGAGCCGGGGCGAGGCCACCGTCGGCGACCTCATGCTCGTCCTCACCCTGGGCGGACGCCTGCGCTGGCAGGTCGGCTACGTGGTGAGCAACGCCGGGCGGGTCGCCGGCGCGAGCACCATCACCGACCACTACGTGTGGCTCAGGGAGTACGCCGCGCGCAACGCCGACGAGCCGACGGCCGAGCCGCCCGTCCCCCTGCGGTCGGGCATCACGCTCAAGGGCGTCGGCTTCACCTACCCGGGCGGCGACACACCGGCCCTGCGGGGCGTCGACCTCCATCTGCGCGCGGGCAGCACCGTCGCCTTCGTCGGGGACAACGGAGCCGGCAAGAGCACCCTCGTCAAGCTCCTGACCGGGATGTACGCACCGACCGAGGGCACCGTCGAGATCGACGGCACACCGCTCGCCGACATCTCCGCGCAGGCGTGGCGACGCCACGCCACCGGCGCCTTCCAGGACTTCGTCAAGCTCCAGCTGCCCGTCCGCGAGGCCGTCGGTGTCGGCCGGCTGAACGGGATGGAGCCCGCCTCGGACGTCGCGGAAGCGATCCGCAGGGCGGGCGCGCACGAGTTCGTCGAGCGGCTCCCGCAGGGTGCCGACACCCAACTCGGCCCGCTGTACGACGGCGTCGACCTCTCCCACGGGCAGTGGCAGCGGCTCGCCCTCGCCCGGGGCCTCATCCGCGACGACGCCGTGCTCCTGGTCCTGGACGAGCCGACGGCGGCCCTGGACCCGCAGACGGAGCACGATCTGTACGAGCAGTTCACCGCCGAGTCCCGCGGCCGCGAGGGGCGCGTCACCATCCTCGTATCGCACCGCTTCTCCACGGTCCACATGGCCGACCACATCGTGGTGCTCCAGGAGGGGCGCGTGGTGGAACACGGCAGCCACGACGAGCTGATGGCCAACCGGGCCGTCTATGCGAAGCTGTACGGCATGCAGGCGGACGGTTACGCGATGGCGACGGGCTGAGACGGGCTGAGTGGTGTGAAGGGCGTGCGGGTGCTGCCGGTGACCGGCGAGCGCGTGATGTCGTACGCGGCCGGGGTGCGCGCGGTGTACGCCGACGCGTTCGGCGCGCCCCCGTGGCAGGAGGACGAGGCGCGGGCGGACGACTATCTGGCGCGGCTCGCCGAGGACGCCGCCCGGCCCGGCTTCCTGGCGGCACTCGCCCTGGCCGGCGACACGGTGCTCGGCTTCGCCACCGCGTGGACGACACCCGCGCCCTTCCCCACCGACCGCTGCTACGCGGAGGCGGCCGCCGCGCTCGGCCCCGAGCGGACCCGCGCCTGGCTGTGCGGCGGCCAGGAGGTCGACGAGCTCGCCGTCCGCACCCGCGCCCACGGCGGCGGCCTCGGGGCGGCCCTCCTGGAGACGGTCACCGAGACCGCCCCGGACGGCCGCAGCTGGCTGCTGACCTCCGTGCGCGCCGCCGCCGCGCTGCGCCTCTACCGCCGCCTGGGCTGGCGCCGGGCCACCCGCCCCGCCGACGGCGGCGACATCGTCGTCCTTCTCGGCCCGCGCCACCCCGCACGCCCCGGAGGCTAGGCGGGTGCCAGGTCGGCCTCGCCCGGGACGAGCACATGCGGCCGGTCATCGCCCGTGGTTCAGGGGGCGGTCCTGGCTCAGGAGGCGGTCCTGCTCGCCACCAGCCGCGGGGCCCGCTCGTCCCGCCCGTCCCGTTCGTCGGCGGCCAGGTCGCCCTCGCGGCGCGCGGCCGCGATCTTCAGCTGACGGACGATCATGAACACTCCGTAGCTCGCGATCAGGGCGAGGACCGGGGCGCCGACGATGTACGCCCATACGTGCCGAATCCCGAACCGCCGCCCTTCGACGATCATGTAGGCGCCGAGGGCCGCCCAGGTCAGTACGAGATCGGCGTAGATGAACTGGGACGCCAGATTGGTGGTCGCGTCCCGGAGGAAATTCGTGACGATTCCGATGGGCCCGGCCTCCGCGTTCTGTACGACGAAGACGACGGCCAGCGTGCCCATGATGCAAAATCCGACGACGGCCGACACCCCGTACAGAACGCACAAGGAGCGGTCCCTGCCCTGGACATCGCGCATTCGCATGTTCTTCGGTCCCCCTGGGTGTGAGCGGTCACTGAACCGCGGGTTCACTGTTCGTACCGGTAGTCGTCCAGGTCGAAGTGCCGGGCGCGCCAGGCCGCTTCGAAGGTGGAGGCCGGGCGGACGGCCGGCGCGTCGCCGTGCTCGTCGAGGTAGTAGCTGTTCGATCCCCGGCAGCTGGGGTCGAGGAACACGCTGCTCCGCTGCCGGCGCAGCGTTCGCCTGAACGACCGGTCGTGCTTCTCGGGGCGGACGACGGCTTCCGTGGCACCCCGCCGCCGGGCCTCCCCGATCACGCGCAGGGCGTGGGTCACCTGATAGTCGATCATTCCGAACCAGGAGCCGCCGGTGAAGGAATAGGGCCCGACGATGAACCACAGATTCGGATATCCCTTGACGGACGTCCCCTCGTACGCCTGGAAACGCTCCGTCCTCCAGAACTCCTTGAGGTCCCGCCCGCCCTTGCCGTGCACCGGGAACGGGGGCAGATTGTCGAGGACGTGGAAACCGGTGGCCAGGATCAGCACGTCGAGGTCCCGCTCCTCGCCGTCCGCCGTGCGGATACCCGTCTCGGTGACCTCGGCGATGGGCTCGGTGACGAGATCGACGTTCTCCCGGGTGAAGGCCCGCCAATAGCCCTTGGCCAGGGACGGCCGCTTGCACCCCACGCGGTAGGACGGGGTGAGCTTGCGCATCAACTCGGGATCGCCCTTGACCTGGCGCCGCAGATAGAACCGGGACGCCGCCTCGCCGGCCCTCACGAGGAACGGAAAACGGCGGTAATGGACCATGGCGATGACGAAGCTGACCTCCGTCACCGCATCCGTGAACAGCCGGATCGTCCGCTGGGTCCACGGGGCCCTGGAGAAGAGCCGGCGGGCGGCCTCCGGAAGCGCGAAATCGGGCTTCGGAAGGAGCCAGATGGGCGTGCGCTGATAGACGTACAGCCGCTCCACCCGGGGCGCGATCTCCGGCACCACCTGCACCCCCGAGGCGCCGGTACCGATCACCCCCACCCGCCGGCCGTCCAGCTCCAGGGAGGAGTCCCACTCCGCCGTGTGCACGAGGTCGCCCTTGAACCGGTCCAGGCCGGGGATCTCGGGCGACTTCGGTTTCGTCAGCCACCCCGTGGCACAGACGACGAAGCGCGCCGACACGCTGCTGCCGTCGGCCAGGAACACCCGCCAGAGGTGCGCCGACTCCTGATAGTCGGTCCGCACCACCGTGGCACCGCACCGCACGTGCGGCCGGAGGCCGTACGTGTCGACACAGTGCTCCGCGTACGCCTTCAGCTCCTCTCCCGGAGGGAACACCCGGGACCACGACGGATAGGGGTCGGACGCGAAGGAATAGGAGAACGCCGAGATGTCCACGGCGATGCCCGGATAGGTGTTGGCATGCCAGCTGCCCCCGATGTCGTCCCGCTCCTCCAGGATCAGGAAGTCGTCGATGCCGGCCCGCCGCAGCCCCATGGCGGTCCCGATGCCGGAGAATCCCGCACCGATCACGAGCACTTCGTGATCGGGAACCATCGCTCCGCTCCCCGCCGTCACAGCGCCATGCCGATCGCTTGCAGGGTTCCGAACACGAGCAGCATCAGACACGTGTGCTCCAGCGCCGGAATCAGATCGCGGCCACCCGCCCCGCTCACCACCCTGCGCACCGGGAAGACGGCGAACGGGACGGCGCCCAGCACGAGCAGCGCCCACGGGTGCGCGAAGGCCACCAGCAGCGCGGCCGCGAAGGCGCCGACGACGCAGAACACATAGAACCGGCGGGCCCACCCGGCACCCCGCCGCACCGCGAGGGTGATCTTCCCGGCGGCGGCGTCGGTGGGGATGTCCCGCAGATTGTTGGTGGTCAGCAGCGCGCAGGCGAGCAGACCGACGGGCACGGCCCCGGCCAGCGCCTCCCAGGGGACGCGGCCGAGCTGGACGTAGGCGGGCACGCAGACGAAGACGACGCCGTGGTAGAAGAAGATGCTGATCTCGCCGAGGCCACGGTAGCCGTACGGCCGGGAGCCGCCGGTGTAGAACCACCCGCCGAGCGCGATCAGCGCGGTGACCGCGAGAAGCCACCACGAGACCAGCACCGCCAGACCCAGACCGGCCAGGGCGCCGATGCCGTACAGCACCGCCCCGTGCCGGAAGACCTGCCGCGGTGTGGCCCGCCCCGACCCGACCACCCGGGTGGGGCCCGCCCGATGGTCGTCCACCCCGCGGATTCCGTCGCTGTAGTCGTTGAAGAAGTTCGTGCCCAGGACGAAACCGAGCACGAGGACCACCGTCAGGACGGCGCGCCACGCGTCGACGGAGCCGTACGCGTGGGCGATCGCCAGGCCCACCGCCAGCGGCGCGTAGCTGACGGGCAGGGTCTTGAGCCGCGCGCCGATCACCCAGTTGTGCACGGCGCCGCGTACCGATGGCTGCTGCAGCGTCATGTCTTCGTCCCCCGGCCCAGGTAGAGAACCGATGTGGACCGGGTGCGCACCATGCGGACGGCGTCGAGCCGCCCGGCCGCGTAGCGGGCCATCTCGCGCAGGCGCGGATGCAGGCCGATCAGGCCGAGCTCCACGCCGTGCTCCCGGGCGACCCGGACCAGCCGCTCCCGGTTGACGAAGAGCCGGTGGTCATGGGTGCCGCGCGGCGGGCGGCCGGGGATCGGCAGGTTCTCGGCGAGGGTGATGGAGACGAACCGGGCCATCGCCGTGTCGGCGATCGTGTCGACGACGAGCGTGCCCCCGGGGCGCAGCACCCGGCAGGCCTCCGCCACCACGGCGAAGGGGTCCGGCACGTGTTCCAAGCACTGCCCCGCGGTGACGACGTCGAAGGACGCGTCGTCGAACGGCAGGTCGGCCATGTCGGCCTGGACGACCTCGGAGAAGCCGTGCCGCAGGGCCTCCCGGAGCGACAACTCCGACATGTCGAGGCCGACCGCGCGATAGCCCTTGCTCACCGCGTACGGGCCGAACAGGCCACCGCCGCAGGCGATGTCAAGAAGGCGGGCCCCCTCGTTCCCGGCGGTCGGCACGAAATCGGCGCGGGCCCGGGCGATCCAGCCCAGCGGCGCGAGCGACCCGCGCGGGTCCCACCATTGGCCGGCCAGGCCGTCGTAATCCGAGATGAAGTCTTTCCTGATCTTTGTCGGGTCTCCCTTGCGCATCAGCAAATCGACTCGCCCCCTTCTCTCGCTCCATGGCCGGAGGAGGCTCCTGGCAGGCACTCGAATTCCGGTGGAATCCCGCTGGGCCGGTGCCCGCGACCTGCTGCGCGCGATTCGGCCGTGGTCTACGGTGACTGGCCACGACTGCGGGCCTGCGACGGTGCGTCATCACAACGCCGGTTCGAGGCAACCGAACCGGCCAGCCGACGGCGCGGAAAAGGTGGTGTCAGGTGAACACATTCAGCCGAGACTTCGGGCGGACCTCCGTCATTCCTCCCGGTTCGGTGGTCCGGGAGGGAAAGGACGGAGCCATTGCGCAGATCATGCGGCAGGGCGCAGCGTCGGGGCGGGAGATGGCCGTCCGCGGCGCCGGCCGCTCCTGCAACACCCAGACGCTCTCCTCCGGGATCGTGCTCGACAACTACCGCCCCGACAGCACACCGCGGTTCACCGGCGAGGAGCACCTGGTGGAGGTCCCGAGCGGTATCACCTGGCTCGAACTGGAGAAATGGCTGAACCGGCACGGCCGGGCCAATCCCGTTCTGCCCAGCTATCTCAATATCACGGTGGGCGGCAATCTCTCCATCGGCGGCTTCGGCCTCGGGTCCGTCCAGTGCGGTCTGCAGAGCGATCAGGTGGTCGAGATCGAACTCGTCGACGGCCGGGGCGACACCTTCCGGTGTTCCGACCGGGAGAACTCCGAGCTGTTCCGATTCGCCCTCGGCGGGCTGGGACAGGTGGGATTCATCAGCAAAGTGGTGCTGCGGACCATCCCGTACCAGCCCGTCACCCGCGCGGCGCGGATCGAGCACACCGGACTGTCCGACCTCATGGACTTCATGATGAACGGCGCCCAGGACCCGGGGGTCGCCAGCTATTTCGGCATGTACGAGCGGGCCTCCTGGTATTCGTACGTGTCCTTCGCCCCCGACGCGCCGGAAACCGCCGGGCCCGCGGACCCGGCACAGGTGATGGAGGTCCCCGACTACATCCTCTACAGCCACCACGAAACGGAGAAGCATCTCCACCACCTGCTGGAGGGTGACGACTACGCCAACATGTGGGTGGACCACATCTTCGACGAGGCCGGATTCCAGCGGTTCTCGAGGGTGGTGGAGGAACGGATGCCCGAGTATCCGTTCTCGGACACCCTGGTCGCCCTGTACTTCCTCGTGATCCGGCGCCCTCCGACAGCCACCCCCTTCGTCCTCGCCCCCGTGGTGGACGCCCCCGTCCAGTATCTGATCGGCATCTTCACCGCGGCCGAGAGGACCGATTCCCGCGGCATCCACGAGACGAAGCGCGTGCTGCGAGAACTGCTGGAAGCCTGCGCGGACGCCAAGGGCCGCCCGTACCTCTACGGCACCCATGACTTCGACGCGGACCTGCTGGAGCGCTTCTACGGCGCCAAGGCCCTGCGACGCCTCGAGGAACTGCGCAGGCACCACGCGCTCACCCATTTCAGCACCCGGGCGTTCGGGGAAGGCGTCGCACGATGAAGGACTTCAGCAGCGACTTCGGGCGCTCCTGCTCCCTGGCCCCCGAAACGGTCGTCCGGGAAGGCGAGGACGGGACCGTCGAGGACATCATGAAACGGGCCGCCGTCTCCGGCCGGGAGGTGACCGTGCGCGGCGCGGGCCGATCGTGCAATACGCAGACGCTCACCCGGGGAACCGTCCTGGACAACCTCCGCGATGGCGTCACACCACGGTTCACGGGAGAGGAGCGTCCGACGGGAGAAGAGCATCTGGTCGAGGTGCCGAGCGGTATCACCTGGCACGAGCTGGAGACCTGGCTGAACGGGCACGGCCGCGCCAATCCGGTGCTGCCCACCTATCTCGATCTCACGGTGGGGGGCACGCTGTCCATCGGGGGCTTCGGGCTCGGGTCGATCCGGTTCGGTGGGCAGATCGATCACGTCCGGGAGATCGAGATCGTCGACGGAACGGGGCAAACGCTCCGCTGCTCCGAGCGCGAGAACTCCGAGCTCTTCCGATTCGCCCTCGGCGGGGTGGGCCAGGTGGGGTTCATCAAGAGCGCGGTGCTGCGAACGGTGCCGCACCAGGCCACCAGCCGGGTCTCGCGAATCGACCACAGTGGTTTCTCCGACCTGGTGACCTTCATGCCCCGCGTGGCCCGGGAGCCGGGGGTACGCGGGTACTTCGGCATGTACGACCGGAACTCCTGGTACTCCCACGTGTCGTGGACGGCCGACGCCGCCGAGCCCGAAGCACTGGGCCCGGCGCAGCCCGTCCCCGACTACACCATGCGGCTGCACCACGAAGTGAGCGAGCATCTCTCCCCCCTGCTCCACGGGGACTCCCATGCCAACCTGTGGGCCGACTACGTTCTCGACGAAGCGGGGCTGCACCGGTTCGCGGCGACGCTGGAAGAGCTGATCCACGTCTCTCCGCTGACCGACACCCTGGTCAGCCTGTACGCCCTGGTGGTCCGGCGCCCCGAGCCCGCGACCCCCTTCGTCTTCGCGCCCACGCCGAACGCGCCCGTCCTCTACGGCATCGGCGTGTTCGCCTCGGCGGACCGGTCCGACCGGCGCGCGATCTCCGCGACGGAACGGGTGCAACGCCGGCTCCTGGAGACATGCGCGGAAGCCGGCGGCCGGCCGTACCTGTACGGCGCCCACACCCTCGACGCGGAGCTCCTGCGCGCCTTCTACGGCGCGCCCGCCCTGCGGCGGCTGGAGGAACTGCGCAGCCGGCACGCGCTGGACCACTTCAACCGGCGAGCGTTCGGCGGAGTGCGGCCGTAGGCCGGATGCGCTGAACGCTGCTCGACAGTACGGGGGTCCCGGCCTCCCCCCGGGGAAAGGCCGGGGTGGGTCGGCCCCGGGGCATCGACGCTGGTAGCGTGCCTCGGCGCCGGCCGAAGGATCACGGGGGAGGACGACAGCGGTGCGGAATGTGTCATGCCACGAGGTCGGGCAACAGCGGCTCGCCGAAGCGCTCCAGGGCATCGAGGAGCGGGTGCGCGATCGCTGGTTCGACCAGCGCTACGACGGCCTGTCCCTGAAGGGCCTGCGGGAGATGCGCGACGAACTCCTCGACTATGTCGCCGCCCGCGCCCTGACGGACCCCGAGCTCCGTACGTACCCTTCGTCCGATGCCCTGCGCACCGCGGCGGAGTGCGCGCTCGGGGAGCTGAGTCTCGGTGCGTTCCCCAACGGCGACTTCGACGTGCCCCTGCCGCTCATCGCCGAGACCCTCGGCAGCGAGGAACTCACCTTCGACGAGACCGCGGACCCGGCGCACGAGGCCCCCACGGCGCGGACGTGGGTCGACGCGTTCGCGCTGTCCGTGGTCAGCGGCCTGATCGGGGAACGGCGGCGGGTGATGGGCCCGTTGCTGCAGTGCGACTACGCGCCCGCGATCCGCTCCGGCCTGCCGTACTCGACGCATGAGTCGACGTCCGATCCGGCCGACCTCGCCGAGATGGACGCGCTGTGCGACTACCTGACCGTGGAGAGCGGGCGCTACCCCGGCGCCGTACCCGGGCCCGTACCCCTGCGCAAGCCGGACGCCGAGGAGCGCGGGCGCGCGGCGCGGCGCCTGGACGAGGCCGGTGCGCTGACCCCCGACCAGCGGTTGCTGCGGGTCCTGCTCGCCGACGACGAGCAGGCGTTCGCCCAGGCCCTCGCGGACCGGCTGATCGAGCACCGCGAGAGCGTGGGGGCCGATCCGGCCCCGAGGAGCCTGCTGCCGGTACGGACCGTCGCGCTGGCCGCCCTGGCGACCGTGGCGCACGGCTGGCGGCCGGCCGTCCGCTCCGGCTACGTCCCCGAGGCACTCCTGCGCGCGCCGCAGCCGTGAACCGCGTTCACGGGTGACCGTACGTCCGCGCGTGCACCGCGCCGGTAGGTGACCGTACGTCCGCGCGTGCAGCACGTCCGCGTGTGACCGTACGTTCGTGCTCACCCGTTCGGGCCCCGCCCGCTGGCGCGACACCGCGGGCGGGCCGAGAAAGGACGGGACACCAGGAGACGCCATGGGCGCCCAGGGCCTGGGCCGGCTCGGCCCCTGGGCGCCGTGCGGCATCGGACCCGTGCGGCGGCGAGAGCCACGCGGCGTCGGCTCACGCGCGGGTTTCGAGCCCGTGCGCACCGAGGAGGAACCATGCCGTTCGCCCCCTGTCTGAGCGTGCGGGACACCGCCGCGAGCATCGCGTTCTACCAGCGGCTCGGCTTCGACGTGGACTCCAGCACCTCCCGCCCCGGCGACGACATCCACATGCTCCTCTACGAGGGCCAGTTCGTCTGCATGCTCTATGCGAACGCGGACCTGAAGAACTGGCTGCCGGTGCTGGCCGACACCCCCATCGGCTTCGCCGGCATGTTCTACCTCGGCGTCGACGACTTCGACGCCGTGCACGACCGCATCGCCGCGCAGGCCGACATCGTCAAGGACACCCTCACCGACCACACCGGCCAGCGGATGTTCTACTTCCGCGACCCGGACGGCTATGTCATCGGCATCAACGACAACGCCGCGTTCAAGGCCAGCGACCTGGGCGCGTACGCCTGACCGGGCCGGGGCGCGCAGTGCCGACGGCGTGAGGTGCCGCCGTGACGCCCGTGAGAGACCGCCGTAACGCCGTCCCGCCGTACCGCCGCCCCGCCGACAGGCCATCTGCCTCCCCCCGGCGTTCGCTGCCAAGATGGTCGCCATGGCCAGTGAAGCCGGCGCCGCCCCGGACATGGGTGACTCAGGCACGTGGGCCCGGGGCGGGGACGCCCCGGGCGTGGAGGACCACCCCACGGCCGGGCCCGGGCCCGCGCCGGACGACCCCCTGACCGTGGGCGTCGAGGAGGAATACCTCCTCGTGGACCCGGCCTCCCGCCATCTGAGCCCGCAGGCCGAGAAGGTCGTCGCGGCCGCGGCGACCCCGCTCGGCGACCGCGTCACCACCGAACTCACCCGCTTCCAGGTCGAAGCGCGCACCGACCCCCACACCGACCTGGCCGACCTCGGCCAGCAGATCCGCTCCCTGCGCGCCGCCGTGGCGCACGCCGCCGAACAGCAGGGCTTACGGATCGTCTCCAGCGGCACCCCCGTCCTCGGCCACCCGGTCCCCCCGCCCTTCACGGACGGCGCCCGCTACGCCCGGAGCGTGGAGACCTTCCGCGCCCTGGACGACGAGCAGAGCGTGTGCGCCTGCCACATCCACGTCGGCGTTCCGGACCTGACCACCGCGCTGCGCGTCAGCAACCACGTGCGGCCCTGGCTGCCGCTCCTGGCCGCCCTCGCCGCCAACTCGCCGTACTGGGCGGGGCGCGACACCGGTTACGCCAGCTGGCGCACCATCAGCTGGGGCCGCTGGCCGGTGGCCGGGCCCCCGCCGTACTTCGAGTCCCGCTCCCACTTCGAGGACCTCGTCGACCGCCTCGTCACCACCGGCACCATCCTGGACCGCGGGGGCCTGTACTGGGACATCCGGCCCTCCCACCACCAGCCCACGCTGGAACTGCGCGTCGCCGACGCGACCGCCACCGCCGACGACACGGCCCTGATCGCCGGCCTCGTCAGGGCCATGGTCGCCACCGCCCTGCGAGCCATCGAGGCGGGAGAGCCCCCGCCGCGGCCGTCACCGGAGATGCTGCGGGCCGCCTGCTGGCGCGCCGCACGCGACGGCCTGGCGGGGGAGGGCATCGATCCGGTCACCGGCCGGCTGTCCCCGGCCGCCGCCCAGGTGGACCGTCTCCTGGCCCGGCTGCGCCCCGCCCTGCGACGCCATGGCGACCTGGACCGGGTGAGCGCCGGCTGGTCGCGGCTGCGCGCCGGAGGCAACGGCGCCGACCGCCAGCGCGCCGCCCACCGCCGGCGCGGCCGGCTGGCGGACGTCGTGGACCACTTGATCTCGACGACCGCCCCCGCGGGCCGCGGCCACCGAGCCCCGTGACGAGCCCTGTAAGGCGTCAGCCCTCCGCCAGCACTTCCCGGATCACATGCCGGGCGTTGCGGGCCATCGCCGGGTTGGTCCCCCGGTAGTAGGGCAGGGCGATCAGCGCCTGCGAGAGCGTCCGCCCGCGCCCGCGGGCCCAGGTCGCGTCGTCCACGCCGAGCTCCGCGCGGAAGACCTCCCGCGCGTCGGCCGGCAGCAGATTCCAGGCCGGGAACAGGTCGCAGGCCGGATCGCCCACCCCCGCGCACCCGAAGTCGATCACCGAGGCTAGCCGGCCGCCGCCGTCGACCAGCAGATTGCCGGGCATCAGATCGGCGTGCAGCCACACGGGCGGCCCGTCGTGGCCCGGGGCCCGGGGCCCGCAGGGCGTCCTCCCACACGGCGGTGACCGCGTCACCATCGACGCCCTCCTCCGGGATGGCGCGCAGTTCCTCGATCGCGGCCCGGGTCTCCGCGTCGAGCGAGGCGAGCGGCCCGCCGCGGTGGGCCCGTGGCGCGCCCGGCAGGGCGATGCGGCGCATCGCCGCCACGAACGCCGCCAGGTCGCCGGCCAGCAGCGCGGGCTCGCTCAACGCCCCCGCCTCGGGGGCGTTCCCGTCGAGCCACCGGTACACCGACCACGGCCACGGGTACCCCTCGGCGGGCTCCCCGGCCCCGAGCACCTCGGGGACGGCCGTGGGCAGCTGGGGCGCGAGCCGGGGCAGCCACTCCCGCTCCCTCGCCACGTCCTCGGCTCCGCCCGCCACCAGCGGCAGCCGTACGACCATGTCGTCGCCCAGCCGGTACAGGGCGTTGACCGTGCCGCCGGACGGGACCCGCTTCACCGGCAGCCCCGCCCACCGCGCGAACCGCCGGGCCACCAGCCGCCGTACGAGGTCCTCGTCGATGGGGTGCTGGCCGGGGTGCATGTGCCTTTCGCTCATGGCGCGCCATCCGACCGCCGGACGCCGCCGGGCGTCAAACGCTTTTCCGGCGGCCGCCCTTCGCCCCGGGGGCCGGCGCCCCGGCGGCCCTGAACCCCGGCCCGTCGCCCTGTCGGTGGACCGCCGCACCGGCCGGCGCGGCTCAACATCACGTCAAAGCGGATGCCCCGTACAACCGCCGTGTCGTAAGGTGCCCGCATGGTCAGCAGCACTTACGTACGCACCTCGACAATCCCGGACCTCGTGAGGACGTGGGCGGCCGGCTGGGCCGTGTCCCGGCGCACCCCGCAGCCGGTCGAGAAGCCCTGGGGCGTCCTGCTCGAAGTCGGCGCCCCGGACCAGGTGGCGCGCCATGTCCTGCCGCACGCCGAGGAGTCCGCCGTCCGCCGGGCCGCCTTGTCGGTGACCACGCCGCTCACCTGGCTCAAGGTGCCCATGGAGCCGCGGGCGATCGAGCCGTGGCTGCCGCCGGGCTGGGTGGCGGACAAGGAGGAGTCCGGCCATCTGATGGCGGTGGACCTGCGCCGCACCGACCCCGTGGCGCCGGCCGGTTACACCGCCTCCGTGGAGACCGGCGACGGTGTCACCCATGTGTGGATGCGCGACGCGATCGGCGACCTCGCCGCCCGGGGGCAGATGGCGCTGCTCGGTGACGCCACGGTCGTCGACCGCGTACGGACCGAGGACGCCCACCGCCGCCGTGGCCTGGGCGGCTTCGTGATGCGCACCCTCGCCGACCTCGCGGTGGCCGAGGGCGCGACGCTCGGCGTCCTGGGCGCGACGGACGAGGGCCGCGCGCTCTACGAAACGCTGGGCTGGACGGTGCGCGCGCCCCTGGCCGCGTGCGTCTACCGCCCCTGAGTCCGTCCGGCCCCGCGGGGCGACACGGTGGGCCACGTCCGACGTCCCGCGCGGTCGCCTCGCCCCGACGCGACCCGGTCGCGACCGCGCCTGCCCGCCGGGGGCGGGCGGGGTCGTTCCCGGAGGCGTCGGTCGAGGCGGTCAGCCGGCCGGTGGGCTTTCGGTCCAGGTGGCGGCCCCGTCGATCCGCGCACTGTCCTCCTGGCCCGGTGGCAGCTCGGCCGTGACCTCGCCCGCGAACTCTTGACCCCCTTCAAGGGTGCCGATCTCGCACGTGATCTTCTCTGCCGTGCCCGTGCAGGGTGCGCTGGATGTCACGGGCACCGAGGGGGTGACCCGATGGGTCACGACGACGTCGGAAACCGGGTTCTGGTCGCTGTTGTGCGCCGTCCACCGCCAGGTGACGTGCCCCTGCCCGTCCATCGAGGGCGGTTCGTACGTCAGCTCGACACCTCCCTGCAGGGGAAGAGCCGGCCTCTGTGCCGGCTGGGCGCCGGCCGGACCGGTCAGAGCCATTCCGGTGCCGGAGACCACCAGGGCCATCAACGTGGCGAGCATCGCCTTGCGCATACGTTTCCGCCTTCCGCAGCCCGGGCGGGCCTGTCGCGAGCGGGGCGGACGGCGGACGGTTCCGTCGCCACCCCCGGGAGAGCTACCACGCGGCCGGCCGGGGCCAACCCCGCTGTACGCCCGCACGCTGCCCTTCCGACCCCGCGCGCCCGGCAGGTGAGCATGTGCTGCCTCGGCCCGACATCGATGATCGACTCCGTCGGCGTGCGGTGGGCGTGACCGCCCGAGGCGGGTGATGCGTCATGCGGGCGATCCGTCATGGCGTCAGGCAGCAGTGGACGAAGTCCCGCACGACCGCGGTGGTGTCGTCCGCGGGTGCCCAGGCGACGGCGACCCGGCTCGGCCCCACGCCGGTGAGGGGGCGGTACGCGATGCCGGGGCGGGCGTAGAAGCGGGCCGCGGACTCGGGGGCCAGGGCGACGCCGTACCCGTTCGCGATCGCGTTGAGCCAGTCGTCCGGCTGTTCGGTCACCGCGCCGATGCGCACGGGGCGACCGTCGCGCTCGTCGGCGGCCAGCCAGTAGTCGCGCCACGCACCCGTCTCGGGCGGGGCCGCGACGAACGGCTCGTCCCACAGATCCCGGAAAGCGATCACGTCGCGTCCGGCCAGGGGGTGCGCGGCGGGGAGCGCGACGCAGCGGGGTTCGTCGAACAGGACCGCCACCCGCAGCGCTCGCTGTCCTGGGAAGGGCAGGCGGACGAACGCCGCGTCGACCTCCCCGTCGGCGAGCCCGGCGGAGGGGTTCGACCAGGAGGCCTGCCGCATCTCGACCCGCCAACCGGGCCGGCACCGGGAGAACTCCGCGATGATGCGCTGGGTCGCCTCGTTGGCGGCGCTGGCGAGAAAACCGACGCGCAGCACCAGCTCCTCCCGGCTCGCCGCCGCCTTCACCTCGCGCGCGGACCGGTCCCACGCGGCCAGCAGGTCGGGCGCCCGCTGGGCCAGGGCCCGTCCGGGCGCCGTGAGGGCCATGCCGGACCGCGAGCGCGTGAACAACGCGACCCCGAGCCGGGCCTCCAACTGCCTGATCCGCTTGGTCAACGCGGGCTGCGAAACGTACAGCCGCTGCGCGCCGCGGGTGAGGTTCTCCTCTTCCGCGACGGCGAGGAAGGAGCGCAGCAACCGGGTGTCGACGTCCATGCCATCAGGTTATGGATACGGGTATTGGACGCCCCCGGCAGGTCTCGACGAGGCTCGACGCGAAAAGCGGAAGAAGAAGAGCGGAAAGCGAAGCGATGGGGCCGCCGCCCCGTCGCATCGGGCTGAAAGGGGAGCGCGTGTTCGCGTCCTACGTGGTCGTCACCGTCATCACCGTCACGGCGAACGCCGCGGTAGCCGTCGCGGATCTGATGAGGGCCCGGTTCGTCCTCGCGAACTCCGCCGAGGTCGGCATCGCGCGGTCCTGGATTCCCTGGCTGGCCGCGCTCAAGGCCGCGGGGGCGGCCGGGCTCCTGCTGGGTCTCCTGGGCCTCCGCCCGCTGGGCATCGCCGCGGCCGCCGGGCTCGTCCTGTTCTTCCTCGGCGCGGTCGTCCTGCACGTCCGCCGGCGCGTGTTCCACAACCTCGCCTTCCCCGCCGGTTTCCTGGGCCTGGCCCTCGCCTCGCTCGTCCTCGCCGCCGCGCGGTAGCCGCGCGCCGCGACAGCGGACGCCGCGTCCTGGGAGCGGTGCTCCGCCCCCTGCCCCGCCGCGTACGCGTTCCCGGTCCTGTGACCGGCATCTCGTGGGCCGCCGTCGGCCGCGATGACGTGCGCGCATACGGAAGACGCATGAGAGATGCAGGTCATCGGCTTGCGGGCCGGGGGGTCACTGTACGCAAATGAAACGCGGTGACCGGGCCGGCCGGCTACTTCACCAACGGCCGACAGGCACAAGAACGGAACGGATGGGGAGCGCCGCGGATGAGCGCCGCACAGACAACGGAAACAGTCACACCGAAGGCACGCGACGGGCGCGGCGGATTCATCCCGCTGCTGGCGCTGGGCACGTTCGCGCTGGGCGTGGACGCCTATGTGATGGCCGGGCTGTTGCCCCTGGTCTCGGGCGACCTGGGCATCCCGGCGTCCTCGGCCGGGCAGATGGTCACTGTCTTCACGCTCTGCTACGCCCTGGGCGGGCCGGTGTTCGCCACCCTCCTCGCCGGGCGGTCGGCGAAGGTCGTGCTCGGCGTGGCGCTGGTGGTCTTCACGGCCGGCAACGCGTTGACCGCCCTCGCCCCGAGCCTGGCGGTCCTGCTGACCGCCCGCGCGGTGGCGGGCATCGGCGCGGGCGTGTATTCGCCCATCGCCGCCGCCACGGCAGCGGGCCTCACCTCTCCGGAACGGCGTGGCCGCGCACTGGCCACCGTCATGGGCGGGCTGAGCATCGGCACCGTCATCGGCGTCCCGGCCGGCATGCTCCTCGCGTCGCACATGGGATGGCGCAACACTCTGTGGTTGATCACCGCGCTGGGCGTGGTCGCTCTGATCGGCATCGCACGACTGCCGAAGGTCGAGGTGAGCGCCCCGCCCCCGCTGGGCCGGCGGGTGCGCGCCCTCGCCGACGGCCGGGTCGCCGGCATCGTCACCGTCTCGCTGCTCGGCGGCATCTCCAGCCTCGGCCTGTACACCTACCTCGCCGAATTCCTCCAGGACGCCGCCCACACCGACCGGACGGTCTGGGCCATGTGGGCCTGGGGCGCCGGGGGCATCGTCGGCAGCCTCCTCATCGGCCCCGTCGTGGACCGAACCCGCCGCCCCTTCGCCGCGGTCACCTGCGTCCTGGCCCTCATCGCGGCCGCCCAGCTCGTCCTCCCCGCCGCCGCCCGCACCGCCGCGGCCCTGGCGGTCGTCCCGCTCGTGATCTGGGGGGCGGCCGGATGGGCCGTACAGGTGCCCCAGCAGCACCAGCTCATCGCGGCCCAGCCCCAACAGGCCACGGTCGCCGTCTCGCTCAACAGTTCCGCCGTCTATCTCGGCAGCGGCATCGGGTCCGCGCTCGGTGGCGTCGTACTGGGCCTGGGCACCTCCCCGGGCGCCCTGCCGTACTGCACGGGTGCCCTCGCCCTGGCCGCCCTCGTCCTGCACCTGACCGTGGTGCGCGGCGCCGTCCGGCGCCGGGAGCGGGCCGCCACACCGTCCTGAGCCGCCCGGACAGCCGCGGTCGGGAGAAACGGCCGGAGCCGGAGCCGGCCGGGGAGCTGACTAGCATGACACCCATGGACATCGGTTTGCGTCACTTGCGGTACTTCCTCACATTGGCCGAGGAGCAGCACTTCACCTGGGCCGCCGACCGTCTCGGTGTCTCCCAGCCCACTCTCAGCCGGCACATCCAGCGGCTGGAGGACGTGCTGGGCCGGACGCTGCTGGACCGCAGCACCCGCCACCCCCGCCTCACCGCGGAGGGGCACCGTCTGCAGGCCGATCTCCAACTCCTGCTGCCCCAGCTCGAAACGGCGCTCCGGCCCACCGAGCCGCCGTCCTCCCTGCGCCTCGGCTACGCCTGGGGCTTCCCCCTCCAGCGTGGCCGCCAGGCACAGGCCGCGCTGGAGGAGCGGCACCTCGTCCGCGTGGAGATCGTGCGCCGGGACGACCGCACCGCCGGACTGCGCGAGGGCTCCGTCGACGCGGCGCTGCTCTGGGGAGCCGTCCACGACCCGCGGCTGGTCACCACCGAAATCCTGCGCGAGCCCTGTATCGCGGCGGTCTCCCGGAGTTCCACCCTGGCCGTACGCGATCGTGTCACGTGGCGGGACCTGGGGCGCCGCTGTCTCGTCGTCAACAACGTCAGCGGCATGCTCACCCCGCGGGACTGGCCGGCGGACGCCACCCCCGAGATCGGCGCGGAAACCTCCAACATCGAGGAGTACCTGCACGCCGTCGCCGCCCGGCGCGGTGTCGGCGTGCTCCCGGTGTCGGTGGCCGCGCGGCATCCGGACCCGGACATCCTGTACCTGCCGCTCACGGGCGCCCCGCCCGCCGTCCTCACCTACGCGTATCCCCGCGCCGACCCGCACCCCTGCGCCGCCATCTTCGGCCGTCTCCTCCGGCAGGACCCGACCGGTGAACGGCCCGCCCGGCGAACCGCTCAGGGCGCCGAACCCCGCGGCCGGCTCGTGGCACGGTGATCGTGAAACGGTGATCAGTACGGGCGTACGCGGGCCCGCGCGCAAGGGCGCCGGCCGGACTTGAAGTTGCCGCTGCGGCAGCTTCTACCGTCGTGACCAGGGCCGGAAAGACCGGCCCTGTGACGTACTCGTGCATGAGGGGGAGGCGACGATGGCCTGGCCGATCGCGGAGGTCGCCCGGATGTCGGGCGTGACGGCCCGGACGCTGCGGCACTACGACGAGATCGGCCTGCTGCCGCCCGCCCGCATCGGTTCCAACGGCCACCGCTACTACGAGGAGCGGCAACTACTGCGGCTGCAGCAGATCCTCGTACTCCGGTCCCTCGGCCTCGGCCTGCCCGAGATCGGGAAGGTCCTGGCCGACCAGGTCGACGAGGTCGCGGCCCTGCGCGGCCACCACCGGCGGCTCCTCGCCGAGCGCGACCGGCTGAACGCCCTGGCCGACACCGTCTCCCGCACGATCACCGAACTGGAGCAGTCCAGGAAGGACGGCAGCCCCATGACCGGCATCAACCGACCGGAGAACCTGTTCGAGGGCGTTCGCCCCGCTGTGTACGAGGAGAGCATGCGCGACTTCCCCGAGCTGGCCGACGACGTGGCGCGCGCCACCGCGGCGATGAGCCCGGAGGAGATCGAGGCCGGGCAGCGCGAGCGCACGGCGCGGATGATCCGCCTCGCCGAGCTGATGGCCGCCGGCGCGCCCGTGGACGCGGACGCGGTGCAGGGCGAAATGGCGGACCAGTACCGGGCGCTGGCCGAGCTGCGAGCGGTCTCCGCCGATGAGTACCGGGAGATCGGGCGCGCCTGCGTCGAGAACGAGCAGTGGCGCGCGGCGTACGAGACGATCGCGCCGGGCCTGGCCGCGTACCAGCGCGACGCGATCGAGGCGTACGTCACGGCCCGTCCGAGCTGAGCCGAACGGCGAGGGTCGCCGCCGTGCGATTCTTGTACGAGCCCGCGGCGACCCTTGCCGGTTCGGTCGAACGGAAGGCCTGATGACATTGAGGACGCGCACCCTGAGGTTCGGTCTCTACGCGGACGAACAGGGGCTGGCCTGGGTGAGGGGACTCGTCAAGGAGGCCGTGGCGCCCCGGAGCGCCCGGATCGTCGAAGTGACCGTCGCCCGCACGGTTCACGGGAGCGAGCTGACGACCGCCGACGCGTACGACCACTTGGCGGAGCAGTGGGCCTGGGAACACCCCGGTCACGACAGCGGCGCGCGGGAACCGGTCGAGCTGCGCGTGCGCGTGGTGTGTTCCCTGCGGACGTGGCGAGCGATCCGCAAGGCGGTGATCGAGGCGTTGTGCCCGGAGGGCTCGGCACCCCACGCCTGCCGCGTTCCGTGGATGGGTGGCTGAGCCGATCCCGTACCCCCGACCCGCGCGGCCCCCGCGCCGGGCTACAGCAGATCGAAGGGGGCCGGGGGGCGGCCCTCCCAGATCCGGCGGGAAGCCTCCTCGGGGTACGGCAGGGTCCGCGCGTCCGCGTCCAGGACGCGGGTGAGGCGCTGATCGGGGCGGTACGCGGCCCAGCCGGGGTCGCCGGTGGTGGCGAACCGGACCCACGCCCGCTGGAGTTCCCGTGACACCGTGACGGCCTCGGCGGGGGGCTCGTCGCCGAAGAGCTGTCTGCCGGTGGGGCTGTCCAGCGTGCCGAACGCCAGGGGGACGTCGAGGCTGTGGCAGGCGCCCAGGGCCCCTCCGAGGGCGGGGGAGGCCAGCCGCAGCTCGAACAGGAACGAGGTGCCACCGGCCGCGTCGTTCGCCTCGGCCAACTGCTGTGAGGGCATCCGGAAGAGAGCGTCGGAGTGCACCGTCTCCAGCAGCTCCTCGGGGGTGGCTCCCGGGCAGGCGGCCCGGTAGGCGCCCGGGCCGTCGGGCGCCGGGGCGAACAGCTCCAGGGCCGTACGGGCGTCCTCGTCGGTGAAGGTGCCCAGCCGCCCGGTCATGACGCTGAACAGCCGGAACTCGTCCCGGGTGTGACCGACGAGCAGCTCGGTCCCGCTCGCGCGGCCACCGGACAGCGCGGACCAGGGGGTCTCCGGGAGCACCTGGCCGTCGACGACGGGGCACATGGCCATGCCGGCCTGGGCGAGCCGGCCCCAGGTGTCACGGCGGCCGGGAAGCTCGGCGCCGAGGGCGGCGACCGCGTCGGCCAGGCGCCAGGGGTCGACGCCGGAGAGCGCGGCGGCGGTGGGCACGGTGCCGAGCCGGTCCGCGAGGGCGGTGGCGACCTGTTCCGCCAGGGCGGGGGTGCAGTGCGCGCCCGGCACCGAGTGGGCGATGGCCCGCCGGAACAGGCCGCGCGCCGGCTCCATCGTCAGCAAGGCGGCGACCGAGCCCGCGCCGGCGGACTGCCCGGCCACGGTGACCCGGTCGGGGTCCCCGCCGAAGGAGGCGATGTTGCGCCGCACCCAGTGCAGCGCCGCGATCTGGTCGAGGAACCCCCGATTGGGCGGGGCGCCGTCGAGGAGGGCGAACCCCTCGGCGCCCACCCGGTAGTTGAGACTCACCACGACGAGCCCGGCCCCGGCCAGCGCCGACGAGTCGTACATCGGGTCGTCCGAGGCCGCGGTCATATAGGCGCCGCCGGGTATCCACACGAGCACCGGCAGACCCGCCGTGCCCGGGTCCGGGGTGCGGACGTTGAGCGTCAGCCAGTCCGCGTTTTCAGCGTTCTCCGCCTTCTCCGTACTGTTCCCGCCCTCGCTGTTGACGCCCCCGGCCGCGGGGGTGCGCGTGGGCACGGACTGCGGGGCGGCGGGGCCGAAGTCCGCCGCCTGCCGTGTCCCCTCCCAGCGTCGGGGCGGGGCGGGTGCGGCGAAGCGGAGCTCTCCCACCGGCGGCCGGGCGTACGGGATGCCGCGGAACACCGCGTGCCCTCCGCGCCAGCGGCCCTCGACGACACCCTCCGCGGTACGCGCCCTCGGCTGCTCCGGCATGTCGCTTCCTCTCTCCGCGGGGGCCTCCCACGGGATTCCCCAACGTTATCGGTCAGATGTATTATGTCAATCGTATTGGAAAAATGGCCGGAGAGGTCCGGGAGGTCGGCATGCCGAAGCAGGTGGACCACCGCGAGCGCCGCGAAGCGATCGCCCGAGCGCTGTGGCGGGTGGTGGAGCAGCGCGGTGTCGCGCATCTGACCGTGCGTGAGGTCGCGCGGGAGGCGGGCATGTCCCACGGGCAGCTCCAGCACTACTTCGCCTCCCGGGAGGCGATGCTCTCCTTCGCCGTGGACTTCGCGTCCGAGCAGACCGCGCTGCGCGTCGGCCGGAGCCTGGCGGGGCTCGGCGACCGGCCGCACCCCCGCGAAACGCTCCGCGCCATGCTCGTCGAGACGCTCCCGCTGCACGCCGACGCCCGGGCGACCAGCCGCATGCACGCCGCCTACGTCCTGGAGGCGCTGCACGACGAGAAGGTGCACGCGCGGGCGCGCGACGGCCTCGTCCAGGGGCGTGCGATGGTGGAGGACCTGGTCCGCCGGGCGATCGCCGACGGGTTCATCGGGAGCGATCGCGACCCGGTGACCGAGACGAACCTCCTCCTGGCCCTCACCGGCTTCGCCACCCTCCTCGAACTGGACGTGGTGACGCCGAAGGAGGTGCTCGCCGCCATCGATCGACACCTGGACGGGCTGTTCCTCCCGAACGGCGAGCGCGCCGCGACCGCTACGGCGCCGTAGCCGGGTGGCCCTCCCGCGCGGCCGGCCGGCGCAGCCTGAAGACGACATTCCGGTAGGGGATCAGCGCTCCGCTATGCCGTGAATGCGCGCTTGATGAGGGTGGCGCAAGGTGGCGCTTCACCGGGACGGGGGAGACCGGGCGCGGCGGGGGTGGCGCGCCCGGCACACTTCCGACACGGGCGGCGCGCCGGTGCCGCCTTCCCACCCTCCTCCGCAGACGCGTGCGAGCGGCCCCGACGGGCCGGGCCCTCGTGAGCGTCGGGCGGGCAGGGCCTCGCCCCCGAGCCGTTGAAGGAGCAGGCGCGCCCGAATGACGTGCGCCGACACGACGATGCTGATGACATTCCTGCACGAGGCCGGAGCCCAGTACGTGGCCGCGGTCATGTTCGCGCTCACGACGCTGGTGATCGGCGCGCTGCGCTCCGGCCGGCGGCGCGCGAGCCACCGCCGCGAACGGAGAGCGTCCTTACCCGGAAACGCCACGGCCGCGAAGGCGACGCCGGGGCCCGACCACGCCGTGGCCCCGACGTCGCAGGAGCCGACAGCGTCGTCCGCGGGACGACGCGAGGAGTCGTCATGAGGACGACATCGGGAGCCGAGGGCAGCCGGCGTCCGAGCACCCCGCTCCGCCGCGCCGACCGCGGCGGCCAGGACGATCGCGGCAGTCGGGACGATCGCGGGGGCCAGGACGACGGCGGTAGCCGGGAGGGCCGGCACGGCCGCGGCAGTCGGAACAGCCGGGATGGTCGGGACGGTCGGGACAACCGGGCCAGGGCGTGGGAACTGCTCACCGAGAAGTTACCCGGCTCTCGTCAGATCCCGCGGTTCGCCAGCGGGTCCCCGGGCCGCCTGATGGACGTGGCCCGCGCCTACGACCGGATCTGCAAACGGGCCGAAGGCATCCTGCAGCCGGACGCCGGGGAGGACGAGATCCTGGCGACCCTGCTGATCATCCGCATGCTCCGGGAGAAGCTCGACCACGACGAGCTGAAGCTCACCACCCTGGCCCGCATGAAGCGGATCACCTGGGCGCGCATCGCCGAGTGGCAGGAGCTCAGCGGCCGCCAGGCGGCCGAGCGCCGGCACCTGCAGCTCAACCGCGCCCACACCCGCCCCGACGGCACGGTGCCCCGCACCCAGAGCGAGCGGGTCGAGTACGTCCGCGAGCGCCGGAGCCGCCGCGCCGAGCGCCACTGGGCGCTGACCCACGCGGCCCGGATTCGGCGCGTCGCCGCCCAACTGGCGGCGGTCGAGGACCTCCAGCAGCGCGTGGACCGGTCGGCCGAGGCGCGGCTCCTGCACGCCCTGCGCAGGTCCGACACGGGGGAGCGGCCGATCCCCGAGCCGCTGCGCTGGCCCGAGGTCCTTCGCGCGTGCGTCGCCGAGGACGAGACGTTCCGCGGCGCCCCGCCGGCCCCCGTGGAGGAGGACAGCCTGGACGGCCCGGACTGGCACCGGCGGCAGCAGGAGACCGACATCGTGCACCGCCTGCTCGGCCTGATCGGCTACGCGGCCTCCCGGCGGAACATCGACCTCTCCGACCTGCCGGACCTCGCCGACGCGATCCGCGACCTCCACGCCGACGCGCAACAGGCGACGCGGACCCGCCGCTGACGGGCCTGCCGGCCGTGCGATGTACGAGGCCGCCGGACCGGTCCGGCGCTCGTCCGGCGCCGGACCGATCCTTCACGGCCGTTCCCAAGGGGCCGCCCTACGCCGGGGACTTCACGCCGACCTCCCCGTGCCCCTGCCGCGGGCGGACCAGGAAGACCAGCGCGAGGCCGGCCAGCGCCAGGGAAGCGCACATGATCAGGGCCATCGGCAGGGAGCTGTCCTCACCGAAGAGGCCGACCAGCGGCGAGGCGATCGCCCCGCACAGGAACTGCAGCCCGCCCAGCAGGGCGGACGCCGCTCCCGGCGCGGCCCGGCCGATGTTCTGACCCAGGCTCATCGTGGCCGGAATGACCATGCCGATGCCGGACATCACCAGGAAGAGGGTGATCCACGTCCCGGCCAGGGTCTCGCCGACGGCCGCGGCGACCACGACCTGGGCCAGAGCGCCGGCGCCGGCGATCGCGACCCCGGCGACGAGCAGGGCGTTGAGCCGGACCCGGCGCGCGAGTTTGGCGAAGACTGTGCCGGCGAGCAGCATGCCGACGGCGTTCACGGCGAAGATCAGGGAGTATGTGCCGGCGGTGACGCCGTGGAGGCGCTCGAAGACGAAGCTGGAGCCGCTGATGTAGGCGAACAGGGCGGCGGAGGCCATCCCCAGCACGAGTGTCTGGCCCATGAAGGGCCGGTTGCCCAGCAGGCGCCCCATCGCCCGGAACGTGCCGGCGACCCCGCCGCGGTGGCGGCGCTCGGGCGGGAGCGACTCGGGCACGGTGGTGAGCACGCCGAGCAGGAGCAGGACGCCGACGAGAAAGAGCACGCCGAAGACGGCCCGCCAGGTGGAGACGGCGAGGACTGCCCCGCCGAGGACCGGGGCGGCGACGGGGGCCACGCCCAGGATCTGGGAGAGCACCGCGAAGTACCGGGGGATGTCCGCCCCGGAGAAGCGGTCGGTGATCACGGCGCGGGCGAGCACCATGCCGACGGCGCCGGCCACGCCCTGGAGGAAGCGCGCGGCGATCAGGAGGCGGACGTCCGGCGCCGCGGCACAGGCCAGCGAGAAGACGATGAACCCGACCGCGCCGCCGATCAGCAGCCGCCGCCGGCCCAGGCTGTCGCTGAGGGGCCCGAGGAGCACCTGGCCGACGACCAGCCCCACCAGGAACGCGGTCATGGTCAGTTGCACGGCCGCACTGCTCGTGTGCAGCGCGGCGCCCATCGCCGGAAAGCCCGGCACGTACATGTCGGTGGCCAGCGGGGCGACCGCCGTCAGCGAACCGAGCACGATCAGCAGACCGGTGACCCGCCGGGGCCGGCCGCCCACCACGGCCGAAGCGGCGTCCGGCCGCTTCCCGGTGGCCCCGTCGCTCTCCGGCCGGTCCCGGCCCGGGCCGTGGGTACGCGCCGCGGCCGGTGGGGTACGAGCCATCAGCAGCCCTCCCGCCCTGCCCGGGCGGATGCGCCGCTGTCGGCGGTCGCGGCGGCCGCGGGAGCCGGCTGCCCGGGCAGGATGCGCCGGGCGTTGGCGGTGGTCAGGGACCGCCAGCTCGCCGCGCCCGCGGGCGCCGGCGCGGCGTCCAGGCCACGGACGTGCTCCTCCACACCCGCCGCCGGCGTCCAGACGTGATCGCTGCCGTAGAGCAGGTGCTCGGGGTCGGCCAGCGAGAGCAGAGCGGGCAGCTGCCGGGGCAGGGCCGGCCCGGCCAGGTCGTAGTACAGGCGGCGCAACTGCTCGACCGCGTCCGGCGCCTGGGCGTCCGCCGGCATGAACATCTTCATGAAGCCGTCGACGCGGTCGGCGAGCACCGGCAGGGCACCGCCGCAGTGCGGAACGATGACCTTCAGGTTCCGGTGGCGTACGAGGGTGCCGGCCATGAGGAGGTCGGTGACGGTGCGGGCGGTGTCGAAGACGAACTCGACCATGGGCCGGGGGCGCCCGAGCGCCGACCGCTCCCAGCACACCGGCGAGGTGGGGTGCAGGAAGACCACCGCGCCGCGCCGGTCGAGCTCGGCCCAGACCGGCTCCAGCTTCGGGTCCCCCAGATAGGTGCCGTGGGTGTTGGTCTCCAGGACCACGCCGTCGGCGCCCAGCGTGTCGTACGCGTGGGCGAGCTCGGCCAGGGCGCCGTCGACGTCGGGAAGGGGCAGGGAGGCGAACAGCCCGAAGCGGCCCGGGTGCTCCCGGACGGCCTCGGCACCGGCCTCGTTGACCTCGCGGGCCAGGTCGCGGGCGGCCGCGTCGTCGCCGAAGTGCACACCCGGCGAGGAGACGGACAGCATCGCGGTGTCGATACCGCACCGGTCCATCACGTCCAGGTGCGCGGCGGCGGACCAGGACGGCCAGGCCGGCACGCCGTCGGGCATCAGATGGCCGGCCGCCTTGGCCTGGCGGACGTAGGAGTCGGTGACGTAGTGGGCATGGACGTCGACGAGGCCGACGGTGTGGGCGGGAGGCAAGGCGGTCTTCTTCCGGGCGGAATCCGGTGGTGCGGTCGCGGCTGTCGCGGCGTGCGGGGCGGGCACGGCATGCGCGGCCTGCGGGGCGTACGGGTCCTGCGGGGCGGTCAAGGAGGTCAGCTCCCGTTCCCGGTGCGCCACTCGTGGTCGGGCAGGAAGTTCACGTCGTACTGCTGGGGGACGGTGACGAACTTCCCCGGCCCGGGGACGACGGGCTCACGGGGCAGGGTGAGCTCGTCCGTGGGCGCGCCGAAGTTCTCGAAGAACCGCTCGAAGGTGCCGCCGGGCCCGGCGGCCACGCCCACGACGCGGCTGTGGTGACGCTCCATGCGATAGGCGTGCGGGCAGTTCTTGGGCACGAACCCGAAGTCGCCGGGGGTGAGCAGCTTCTCGTACTGGTTGCCCGCCAGGTCCTCCACGAACAGCCGCACCGCGCCGTCGGTGATGTAGAAGACCTCGTGGGTGTCGGGGTGGGAGTGGGCGGGAATGATGTTGCCCTTGGGACCCTCGACGGTGAAGAAGTTGAAGGTGTTCTCGGTCTGCTCGCCGCCGGCGTAGATGGTGACCAGGTCGGTGAAGAGATGGGCGCGGTCTCCGTGGCCCTTCTCGATGAAGTAGGGGACGCCCGGCTCGGCGGGTATGCGCGAGCGGGTGCGGTGGCGGGTGGCGTACTCGATGGTCATCTGCGATCTCCCGATCGTCGGAGGAGGGGAACGCCGTCGGGCGCCGGCGGGGGCACGCCCGCGCACCGGGGGCGGGGCGTGCCGTGCAGCGCAGCACACGGAGCGCACAGGAGGCGGCGCGACCGGCCACCGGTGAGAGTTTTCGGTCACCCGATGAGCGATGGCCCCCTATGAACCCTGGCGACCCGACCGCGCGCGCCGCTGTCCACGCTAGGGCGATGGGAGCAGGCCGATCGCCTACACTGGGGACACGCCATGAAGAAAAACGGACAGATCGCGGAGGAGGCGCTCCTCCGCGACGTCGCGGACATCCCCTACCGGCCGAGCGCGGGCGCCCCGCCGGGCATCGAGGTGCTCTCGCTCGCGGACCTGACCGCACGCGCCCACGGCCGCCGCGCCGACCTCCACCGACCCGGCCGGCCGGCGTTCCACCAGCTGGTCGCCCTCCGGGCCGGGACAGTGCGCTGCTCGATCGACTTCACCACCCACGCGCTGGCACCCGGCGACTGGCTGTGGGTGCGGCCCGGCCAGGTCGTCCAGTTCCTCACCCCGCTCGACCGCACCGACGGCCGGCTGATCGTCTTCCCGGCCGGCTTCCTCAGCGGCACCACGGACGCGCTCACCGGCGCCGCCGGCCACTCCCGGTGCCGCCGCGTCACGCCTCCCGCCGGCGAGGCCGCGCCGCTGGACCGTCTTCTCGACGCCTTGGTGGACGAGTACGGGCGGCTGTCCGACCTGCCCCTCGCGGCCCACATCGAGGCGCTGCGCCACCTGCTGTCCGCCCTGCTGCTCCGCTTCGCCCAGGTGGAGGGCTCGCTGTCCCCGGACGGTGCGCACAGCGAGCCGTTCCGCCGCTTCCGCGAGGCCGTCGAGCAGGACTTCGCCCGTACCCACCGCGTCGAGGACTACGCCGCCCGCCTCGGCTACAGCGCGCGCACGCTCACCCGCGCCACCCGTGCCGCCGCCGGTTGCGGCGCCAAACGCTTCATCGACGACCGGGTGCTGCTGGAGGCCAAACGCCTCCTCGTCCACACGGCCCTGCCGCCCGCCGCCATCGGCGAGCGCACCGGCTTCACCCACCCCACCGCCTTCAGCGCGTTCTTCCGCCAGCACACCGGCACCACCCCCACGGCCTTCCGCGAGCTGGTCGCCGGTGCGGCCGCGCGAGGGGCGGGGCCGCCGGCACCCCGCCGGTCGTGACCCCGACGGGCGGCGGTCGCCGTCCGCTCGACGACGCTCGCAAACCCCCCTGCGCGCCTCCGACCCGATCCGGTGGGCATCCGTATAAACGTTTATCGCCTATGAGAAGGATATGGTGACTGATCCTTCTCTCGGGCCAATGCCCCTTTCCTGCGGCTCACAACGTTTTTGCGCCCTCGGGGTGGCGCGGACGGGGCCGCCCGGGCCCCGTGCCGGCCCGGAACGATGGGACCTTCCGGTGCCGGCGCCGGGCTGCCGCCCGGCCGCCGTCGCGCACCGACAGGGGAAGGGAAAGGGACAGCCCATGAAGATCCGCGATGCTCTGCTCTCGTCCGGGACGGCGGCGCTCCTGGCCTTCGGCGCCCTCGGCGGCATCACGTCGCCGGCGGCCGCGCAGCCCGGTCCGGGCGACGCCGTGGCCCAGTCCACCTCGGTGGACGACGGCCGCACCGACAGCTCCAGCGCCTCCGTGTCCGCGCCCACTGCCACGGACAACGCCGAACGCGCCGGCAGCGGCAGCGAACGTGGCCTGGGGCGCTGCTGGAACGGGCGCGTCTCGGGCCGGGACTTCTTTATGACCTGCTCGGGCAACGGCTACAAGGTCTACGTCGACTGCACCAACGGCAGGTACAAGTTCGACACGGTCTTCTACGGCACCTGGAACCACCGGCTGACCTGCCCGGTGAACACCTCCGCCGTCTGGGGAGGCAGCTGGGAATGACCTGAGGGGCCCGCCCGGACCGGGCCGGCCCTCGGCCCGGCGGGACCAACAGGCCGGCGCGTGGAGCGAGATGGATCGACGCCCGTACGCGCCCGGCGGCCGGCCTGTCGGCCCTCCGCGGG